>JAUZQH010000175.1 GCA_030951065.1 Mariprofundus sp.
TTATTACCTGCAGCAGCCAAAGTGGTATTGATGTTTGGTATGATTCTGGGGCGTCTGGAAATTTATACCTTCTTTGTCCTGCTGATGCCGAGTTTCTGGCGCAATTGAGCTTTCCACGAAGAACCGGCATGATCTGGGTCATCTTATTACTACGAGGTTTTTTATGATTGAAATCAAAGTCAAGGCAGGACATGCCCATAAACAGCGTGATGACGCGGTTGTTCTTCCTCTCCTTGATAATCGTAAACTGACCCAATCCGGGACAGCCTTACAACAGGAAACAGGTAAAACGCTACCATCCTTTTTAAAAAAGCATGACTGCACAGGCGAATTTGGAAAAAGCCGGACGCTGTATGATGTGGCGGGTACATTTACGCAACGTGTATTACTGCTGGGAGCAGGAGAAGAAAAAAAACTCACTCTGCATAAACTCCGAATTCTGGCTGCCACAGTGGCCCGCAAACTGGACAGTGGCGGTGCTCGCGATATCTCGCTATTCCTTTCTGAATTGCATGTGCGCAACGCGAGCCTGTTTGATAAGGTACAAGCTATAACCGAAGGCGTGTTACTGGGCCTATACCGCTTTGATAAATACCAACAGAATAAGGACAAAACCAACCGTCGACTGCGCTCTGTAACGATTATGGTTACATCCCGGCGCGACCTGAAGCAGGCTGAATCTGCTGTAACACGCGCTCAAGCCATTGCTCTCGGCACCAATTTCGCCCGTGATCTGGCCAATGAACCCGGCAATGTCTGTACCCCTGAATATCTTGGCCGACAAGCGGCTGCATTATCCCACCCCCAACTCCATGTCACTGTCATGGACAAACACGAGATTCAGACAGCCGGATTGAATGCACTGCTGGCTGTCAACCAGGGATCGGCGAAAGAACCGCGTTTTATTGTACTGGAATATCAGGGCGGCACAGAGGGCGATGCAGCTGTTGCACTGGTCGGCAAAGGGCTGACGTTTGATGCCGGTGGCATTTCAATCAAACCGGGACATCTTATGGAAGAGATGAAATTCGATATGTGCGGTTCCGCTGCTGTCCTGGGTATTTTCAAGGCGGCAACAGAAATGGATCTGTCCATCAATCTGCTTGGGGTGATTCCATCGACAGAAAACCTGCTGGGTGCATCCGCCTATAAGCCGGGTGATATTATTCGCGGTTACAAAAAAGATATTAGTATAGAAATCCAGAACACCGATGCTGAAGGGCGTATTATTTTATCAGATGCGCTGGCCTATGCAGCAGAAAGAAATCCGGCCGAAATTATCGATTTTGCGACACTGACCGGTGCCTGCGTGATCGCGCTGGGCGCTCAAGCATCCGGCCTGATGGGCACAGATGAAAAACTGAAGAAGCGTTTGAAGGAATCAGGCGATGAGACCTATGACCGCGTTTGGGAATTGCCCATGTATGAGGAATATCAGGAGCAGATCAAATCCGATATTGCCGATATCCGAAATATCGGCGGCCGTGAGGCCGGTACAATCACTGCAGCCTGTTTCCTTTCCCGTTTTGTTGGTGATATCCCCTGGGCACATCTCGATATCGCCGGCACTGCCTGGAACATGAAGGGAACTGACCTATCCGCCAAGGGTGCGACCGGCGCTGGTGTGCGACTGGTACTCAATTACCTGATAAATAAAGTAAATCGGCCGAAGTGAATCGGATGATCGAACTGCCGACAATGCTGTATCATACAGCTTTACCCCCTGTTTTTGGGAATGGCAAACATGCGGCACATTTACAGACTAACGTGGAGATGCAATCATGAAATCTTTTAAACATTATATCCCGGGTTTCATGATTACAGATACAGGAACGATATGAACCAAAAATCCAGAAATATCAGTGATCACTACCAGGCTGTGACAATAAACCTGATGAGTGGAGAAACGATTGAAGGCTATTTGCCCGGCTTTTCCCCCATTATGTCAAAACTGCATTTCTTTGAACAAGGCAGATCAGGACAAGCATCGCCCCGAAAACTGGATATCAAGGATATCGTTTATATCGGACTACACCGGCCAGCCGGGGCCTCGGCGGAGCGCTCCGGCAACTTGAAATCTGCGGATACATTGAAAATTATCACAGTAAACCTGGAGCATTTCAACGTAGTTGCTTCGCCATCAACATCGAATACGCCAGGGTTTTATGGCACCATAAAAGATAGTAGCCGTCCTTATGACCGTATCTTTTTCTATCATCACGGTATCCGGTATCAGGAAAAATCAGCTCGAATTGGTGACATTCTTCTTGAACAGGAAGTTGTTGATGCTGAGGAAATACAACGGGCGCTCAAGATCCAGTCGCAGAGTAAACCGCCTATTGGTAATATACTTAAAAAACTGGGGAAAGTAAGTGATAAGGACCTTGCTATCGCCATGGAGACCCAGCAGCGCCAGCGCATGAAGATGGGTGACCTTCTCGTGGATCAGGAACTGGTCTCCCGAAGTGATATCCATGAAGCACTCGAACATCAGTCATCAGGCGTTGACAAGCCCCTTGGTCATATCCTGAAAAGCAAAGGAAAGATTGATGGGCGCCATATTACTACAGCACTGGAAATTCAGCGCCGCCGCAAGATGCGACTGGGTGAAATTTTGACCGAAGCCGGGTTGATTTCTGATGAAGATCTTCAGCATGCCCTGGAAGAGCAGAAGAAACTTGGTCTACGGCTGGGAGAGGTTTTGCTCAATGAGCATGCGATCACGGAAGAAGATTTACTTTCGGCACTGTCCAAAAAATTCCGCCTCCCCACGGTTGATTTGAATACGTACGAGATTAACCCTCTGGCTGCTGATGAAATAAGCCGCGATATCATTGAAAAGTATAAGGTTTTTCCTATTGATTCTGATGAGCATTCACTGACCATTGCACTTTCCGACCCAATGGAACTGGAAGCCTATGATAGAATCAGTTTCAAAACCGGGAAAAAGATCCACGAGGTCTTGACCTCATCATCACAGTTAGAGCGCCGAATTCAACAATACCTTAAAGAAGACCCCATGGATGAAGAGCTATTCTGCGAGTTTCTGCATCAGGACGCCGAGGACGAGGAAGGGCCGGTCAATGAACAGGAAATCACCCATGCTGCTGAAGATGCCCCGATCGTCAGGCTGGTCAACCGGATTATCCGCAACGGGCTGAGCAAAAAGGCATCTGATATTCATATCCTGCCACAGGCAAACAAAATCATTCTGGCCTATCGGCTTAATGGTCAGCTGCTGGAAGAAAGTGCCCTGGATAAAAACCTGCACAAGCAGATCGCAGCACGCATCAAAATACTGTCCGCCATGGATATCTCCGAGCAGAGAATGCCTCAGGATGGTAAAATGCTGCTGCGCGATGGTAAAAAGAAATATGAATTCCGTGTGTCCTGTATCCCTAACTCATTCGGCGAATCGATGGTGTTGCGCATCCTGAATAAAGATATGGCTGTTGAACTGGATGTGCTCGGCTTGCGTGCCGATGACATGAAGAAGCTTGCGACCATTGCACGCAAGCCATACGGGCTGCTTCTGGTGACAGGACCTACCGGCTCCGGTAAATCCACAACCCTGTTTGCCGTGCTCAAATCAATCCAGCATTTACCCGCCCACATTCTAACCATTGAGGATCCGGTAGAATCCGAAATTCCCGGTGCCAACCAGATTCAGGTCAATCACAAGATTGGCATGACTTTCGCGCGAATTCTCCGCAATGTACTCAGGCACGATCCTGATATTATCATGATTGGTGAAATGCGTGATCCGGAAACTGCTGAAATCGGTATCGAAGCTGCCCTCACCGGCCACCTGATGTTCTCCACCCTGCATACCAACTCCGCCGTGGATACGATTATTCGCCTCAATGACCTGGGTATACCCAATTACCTGATTGCACCGGCACTGCTTGGTGTGATTAGCCAGAACCTTCTGAAAAAGCTCTGCCTGAAATGCCGGGCTGAACTGGCAAGTAATGATCCGGCTTTCACCATAGTGCAAGACCTTGGCTTTGAACCCCCTGAAAAACTGTACAAAGCTGTTGGCTGTGAACATTGCAATCAAACCGGCTATGCAGGGCGCATCATGTCCTATGAATTCCTCGTGGTGAATGAGAAAATCAGGCAAGCCATTCACGATGGCGTAAAAGGTAATAAGATGCAGAAAATAGCAGCAGAGAATGGTATGCAGCCAAAAGCCGAATCAGCGCTTAAAATGGCTGCAGACGGGATTATCGATTACAACGATTTCATCTATTCTGTAATGTAAGTAAACAGTAAAAACAATCAGTCAAATATCCGCACCCGGGTACTGATGATTAAGCCCGTTTTTTACTCCGCTTTATTGCCTGTGCCCTGCGCCATTTTTCGATTTCAGCATGATTGCCGGATAGCAACACCTCAGGCACAGCCTTACCTTCAAACAGTTCCGGCCGGGTATAGTGCGGCCAGTCAAGGATTCCTTCCTCTGTGAATGAATCGAGTACAGCTGATTCGGGGCTACCCAGCACTTCCGGCAATAATCGGATCACCGCATCCAGCACACATAGCGCTGCAGGCTCACCTCCTGATAACACATAATCACCCAGCGATAATTCTTCATCGACATAATCACATATTCTTTCGTCAAATCCTTCGTAACGACCACAGAGCAATGTGATTCCGGACTTTTCAGTGAATTCCAGCGCCTTGGCCTGTGTAAAGCGGGCACCCGAAGGTGTAAGCATCACCACATGGGTATCAGGATGTTTATCGCGAGCGGCACGGATCGAGGCTACTACCGGCTCCGGCTTCATCAGCATGCCGGGTCCGCCACCGTATGGGGAATCATCTACCTTGTGATGCTTATCGGTGGCAAAATCGCGAATCTGGATTGTATCCACCGTAACAATTCCGCTCTGAATGGCCCGCTTCGGAATGGAGCAGGATAGCGGTGAATCAAAGAATTCAGGAAAGAGTGTCAGAATCTGGGCGTGAAACATGCATCCATTCCTTCAGGCATATCGACCACAATCACGCCCTCATCCAGATCAACCTCGACAATCATCTGTCCGGTAAAGGGAATCAGCCATTCGCCCTGCAGTTCAGCGCCTTCCACTGTTTTCACCAGCAGATTGTCCTGCGCACCATACTCTTCCAAAGCAGTGACCGTCCCCAGCAATTCACGACTGCCTTGTCGAACCACCTGACAACCGATCAATTCCACCCACAGATATTCGTCTTCATCGCTTTCCACCTCATCAGCTGAAATCCAGATTTTCAGCCCCTTTAGAGCTTCAGCACTGCTGCAGTCAATCACACCTTCGATTTCGGCCAGCATGCGTTTACCATGCTGCCAGCAGCGCTTGAGCGCATATCTCCTGGCGGTCTCGGCAGTTTCTCCCAGCCGCCAACAAGAATACCCGGCGACCGCATCAGCGGGCCGGGTATGTGAATAGACGATCAGCGCACCTTTGAGCCCATGCGCCCCAAGAATGTCACCAACATGTAAATATCTGTTACGAACCATCTACCAAGCCTGTGTCAGGCTTCGGTGAGAATCAATTATGCCGATGCCTTGCCAATCAGGCTGGCGACGCGATCAGATACTTTCGCACCCTGGTCAGTCCATGCTTTCACACGATCCAGATCCAGCTTAATCACTTCCGGTTCTGTGCAGGGGTCGTAATAGCCCAGCTTCTCGATGAATGCACCATCGCGGCG
>JAUZQH010000176.1 GCA_030951065.1 Mariprofundus sp.
TTTTAATATATATCGTAAAATAGTCAAGACTAAACTTATGTACATACGAAAATAGTCAGTTTCTTCCATGCAGGCAATGTCTAAATAAATTGAAGGGAATGAGGCATTGCGTATCATGGCGAACTATGACGATTCCTGTTGCCATTCTTGGCGCGACCGGTTACACCGGCGCAGAACTGATTCGCCTGATTGAAGCGCATCCTGAATTCGAGGTGGCGCATCTGGGTGCCCATTCCCAAGCCGGCAAACGGGCCGGTGAGGTATTGCCCGGTTGTGCCGGTTCGATGGCGAACATGACGCTGGCTGCGGCCGATGCCGCATTACCGGATGCAGTAGCGCTGGTGTTTACTGCACTGCCCCATGGCGCCGCTGCCAACAGCGTTTTTGCAGCACTTGAAGCGGGCAAAAAGGTGGTCGATCTTTCAGCTGACTTTCGGCATAAAAGCCATGATATTTACAAATCCGCCTATGGCACGGATCATCCGCATACCGAACTGTTTGAGAAAGCAGTATACGGCCTGTGTGAATTTGCCCGTTCCAATATCAGAGATAGCAGTCTGGTTGCCAACCCCGGCTGTTATCCGACCTCCACATTACTGCCGCTGGTACCATTGCTGAAAGCAGGACTGATTGACACCTCAGGCATTATTGTCGATTCCAAGTCCGGCGCATCCGGCGCCGGCCGGAGTGCCAAAACCGACCTGCTCTATTGCGAACTCAATGATTCTGTCAAAGCCTATGGACTACCGAGGCACCGGCATACCTGGGAGATGGAGGAATGGGCCCTTGGTTTTACTGGCCATGAGATTCAGCTGCGCTTCGTACCGCATATCCTGCCTATGAGCCGGGGTATGCTGACCACGCTTCATTTGAGTGGCAGTAAAACAAACAACTGGCATGACATTTTGCATAAAACATTTGCAGATGAACCGTTTGTACGGGTACTGCCGCAAGGCACACTGCCATCAACGTCAGGCGTATCCGGCAGCAACCGGTGCGATATCGGTATTGCTGTGCTGGGTGCTCATGAGGCCGTTATTGTCAGTTGCATCGACAATCTGCTCAAAGGTGCATCAGGGCAGGCCGTTCAGAATGCCAATCTGATGTTTGGGCTGGATGAAACAGCCGGTCTGGCTATTCATGCGCTCTGGCCGTAATTCATGCATGCGCGGTTTAGAATTCTGAACAGGATCGGAGTTCTGAGAAAGATTAAAATTCTGAACATGCCATTGCAAATCATCATCTATAACGACCCGGACCAGGGGCAGCGAACCATCACGGTGCGTGTTTATGTCGTGATTGTTCTGTTCGCCTCACTGTTGATTAGCGCCGGCATGATCGGTCACGCCTTTTTTCCGTCAACGCAACGAATCGCATTAGACCAACAAATAACACAGTTACAACAAAAACAGGATGAACTGACCGGGAAACTGGCTAAAACTGAAGCCATGCTGTCACTGGGGAAGGGGCAGATTGACGGTTTGAAGCAGGAGATGTCCTTGCTGGGTTCCGAGAACAGCATCATGAAAAAGCGGCTGGCTATGTTCGAAGATGTACTGGCGGCCAGGAAAGTCAGTGGCATTCATTTTCTGAGACCCATGGCCACCTGGCAGGATAATAATACCATCACGTATCAATTGAGTCTGGTGAAGGGTGAAAACTACCCCCGCTGGATCAAGGGCCACCTTTCCTTCAGCGTCACAGGTGCCGATGGTCAGGTCATCACGCTCAGCGCTAAAAAAGGCAAAAGAAGTCTCAAGGTTGAAATGAAAACACATGCGTTTATGGAAGGCACACTGGCCTGGCCGCAAACATGGCAACCGGACAGATTGACCATTACCCTGATTGATCACCTTGGCCGACAAAAAGGAAAGATTGAAATCCCGATTTTCAGCTCATCTTCACAACCACCGCTCAATCTCACCGTCCCCAATCAACAAACCCGGGAGCCCTCACCATGATCAAACATTATCTGCACTGGAACCCTGAAATTGCCGCATCGGCTTTTATCGCTGGATCGGCCGATGTGATAGGACGCGTAACCATCGGTGCCGATGCCAGCATCTGGTACCAGAGTGTATTGCGTGGCGATGTGCACGATATTGTCGTGGGTGAACGCTCCAATATTCAGGATCACTGCCTGCTGCACACCAGCGCAGGTGTTTCCCCATGTATTGTCGGTAATGATGTCACCGTTGGTCACCGGGTGATTCTGCATGGCTGCGAAATTCAGGATTTCTGTCTGGTCGGCATGGGCTCTGTCATTATGGATCAGGCCGTGCTGGAAGAAGGCTGTTTTCTGGCTGCCGGATCGCTGGTCACGGAACGCAAGGTGCTGCGCGGCGGTTATCTGTATGCCGGTTCTCCGGCCCGTGAATTGCGCGAATTGCGCGATGAGGAAACAGCATTCCTGCAACGCTCGGCCGCACATTATGTCGAAGTCGCCCGCAATCATAAACAGGGGGCATAAACAAATGCCTACCCCTGAGCGATTCGCAGCCATTGATATCGGCTCCAACACCTTTCGCCTGCTGATTGCCGAGCCTGCTTCACCCGGCAGCGCCACGCCATGGCATACCATTTATTATACCCACCGCATCATCCGCCTCGGCGAAGGCCTGCATCACACCGGTCGGCTGGCTGACACCGCCATGCAACGGGCCATGCAAGCTTTCAGTGACTACGCTGCACTGCTGGCGCATTATCAGGTGGCTGCGGATCATGTGTACGCCACTGCTACCGCCGCCATGCGCGATGCCGATAACGGTTTGGCATTCCGCAACCGTGTGGTGGCAGAAACAGGTATTGATATTCATATTATCGAAGGCGACACTGAAGCGAATATGTCACTGGCCGGTGCCAGTGCTGTACTGACACAGCAAACCCGATCTGACATGCTGTTGTTTGATATCGGCGGCGGCAGTACCGAATTTATCCGTGCCGCAAACGGCACATGTCGCGATGCCATCAGCCGTAAACTGGGTGTGGTCCGGCTGGTGGAAGCGCATCTGCATTCCGATCCGCCATCAACATCCGATTACAGTGCCATGCTGGCTGCTGCCGACACGAATCTGGCTGAAGTAGAGCGGTTCTGGGGTAATAACCGGGGTGATATCGTGCCACCGACTGCGCTGGTCGGCACCGCCGGCACGGTTACCACACTGGCAGCCACCGAACTCGATCTGTGCCCCTATGATGCCGATATTATCAATAACCACAGCATGAGTCGCACTGCATTTGAAACACTTCGGGATCGTCTTCTGGCTATGAATCATGAACAACGTCAGGCCATCCGAACCATTGAAGAGGGCCGTAGCGACCTGATTGTTGCAGGGCTGGCCATTGTCGAAGCTATTATGAATCGTTGGCATTATAATGACATGATCGTCGTGGATGCAGGTCTGCTGGAAGGTGCCTGGCTGGAAATCAGCCGGTCAGGGTAACTCCCGGACAACAAATCAGTGGGTATCATCCATGGTGAACCCGTGCTCACGGAACAGATGCAGGCAGGCATTGGCAACATCGGTGTCGTAGATACTGCCGCGACCCCGTTCGATCTCGGCCAGTGCTTTTTCAATACCCAGACCGGGACGATACGGGCGGTGATTGGCCATTGCTTCCACCACATCAGCCACGGCCACAATGCGCGCTTCCAGACAGGTTTCCTCCCCCTTGAGTCCCTGTGGATAACCCGAACCATCCATACGCTCGTGATGCTGATGGGCAATATCGGCCACCGGCCACGGGAAATCGATATCCTTGAGCAGCTCATAGCCAACCTGCGGGTGACTCTGAATCAAAGTATACTCAATTTCGGTCAGCCGGGTTGGCTTGCTCAGAATTTCTGATGGCAAATGAATCTTGCCAATATCGTGAATCTTCCCCCCCATCCGGATACCCTCAATCTGGTCATTCTCCAGTCCCATTTCGTTGCCAATGGCGCAAGCGATCTCTGCCACGCGTTCCTGATGCCCTGCTGTGTACGGATCGCGCACTTCGGCAGCCGAAGCAATGGCATGAATGGTTCCTTCCAGGCTCTCCCGCAATCTATCGGCCAGCTGAGTGCGCTCGGTGATATCCTCCATGAAGTGGACAGCATAAAGTTTTCCCTTTGCATCGGACATGGAATAATTCCGGGACAAGAATATCCTGCCGTCTTCTGTCCGAACTTCCTCTTCAGCCTCACCTGCTCTTTTCCCTTCTGTCTTTCCTTTGGCGCAGGCATGCAGGCAACCGGGCAGAGGCCCTTCACATTTGGGAAACACCTGCCAATAGGGTTTACCGATAACGTCCTGAACACTCATTCCGGCATGTTCTGCATAGGCACGATTCGCCCGTATGATTTGAAAATATTCATCATGGGAAAAGACAGGATCGGTTACAGCGTCGAACGTCTGCTCCCATTCTGTTTTGGCCCGTTCAATATTCGCAGTCGATTCATTCAGATCTTCCAGCATCAACAGCATGGAACTGCGTGCTTGTTCTGCCTCCATGACACGCTTTTGTAACTGTTTCTCAATTTGTTTTACCCTGGAGATATCACGGATAAACCCTGAAAAACGTAATGTGTCTCCCTGCTGCACCGCGGTGATGGATAGCTCGACCGCAAATTCCGAACCGTCGGCACGCATGCCGGTAGTTTCCATGCGGTTGTTCAGCCATTGATAGGCATGACCCGCCAACCATCGTTTCATCCCCTGTCGATGCTTCTCGCGCAAAGCCGGAGGAATGATCACCTCAGCCAGTTCCCGGCCCAGCACGTCCTCACGCGCATAGCCAAATACCTTCTCGGCAGCATGATTAAATTCAACGATTAAACCCTCTTCATCCATGCTGATAACGCAATCCATGGCAGAATCCAGCATCCCCCGTATCAGGGTATCTCTTTCCTGCAATGCTTCTTTTGCTTTTTTGATAGCCCTCAGAGAATCCGTGTATTTCTTGTCCAGCCGATCCGCCTGATTCAGAGACTCATGCAGCAGCCGGTTTTCCAGCTCCAGTTGCTGTATTCGTTGCTGCAAGTCCTGTATATCTTTCGCTGTCATCTGCAGGCTCAACTCAGATCGGGATAAATCAGATCTGTGCCGCATTGCAGCTGTGCCAGCCAGTCGATAGCGAGCTGCACATGTTCACCGCCAATCAGGCAACCGTGCTGGGGGAAAAGAAAATCGATATTCAAATCAGCCAACTGTCGTGTGAAACCGCGCGTGGCAATATTGGAGGCCATATATTCAGTATGGAACAGGCGCATATTGCCTCTGAGTTCCGTAAAATCCTCCGCCCATAAACGCGTCCCCACA
>JAUZQH010000177.1 GCA_030951065.1 Mariprofundus sp.
AGGTGATTCATATAAATCCTTGATATTGAAGTATTTACTATCTGTAATATCTTCAATATCACTGGCGTTTTTGATGATACTCGGTTTTAGAAATACCATCAGATTAGTTTTCCTGTTCTGGTTTTCGGTAAACTTGAAAGGTTCCCCAAAAACCGGGATGGCACCAATACAGGGAACCTTCTGCACACTGACCGAATTATCTTCTCGCATCAGCCCGCCAAGCACAATCAACTGGCCGCTATTGGCCACAACAACGGTTCTTATAGAACGTTTTTTGGTGATCAAGTCGCTACTATTGACGGTCGTACTGGCTGCTTTATCAATACTGGATACTTCCTGATATATCTCCAGACGCACCGTATCACCATCAGAAATCTGCGGTTTCACCCGTAACGTCAACCCGATATCCTTGCGTTCAATGGTCTGGAACGGATTGGGATTAGCTGTACCAGTAGAAGCGCTGCTGCCGGTAATAAAAGGCACATTCTGACCCACGATAATTTCTGCTTCTTCATTATCCACTGTAAGAATATTCGGCGTGGACAACACATTCGAGTCACTATCTGATTCCATGGCATGTGCCAAAGCACCAATGGACAGAGCGCTGTTCACTACGCCGAACGTCAACCCCGCTGGCGCAGCCTGAGCCAGTACCGCGCCGACACCAGCAGGTGCTTTCGCAGCTGCATTATCAGCCAGAGCCTTTCCAACAGGCGCAAGATTCTTGAAGCTCTGGACACCAAATGCATTGCCTTTATTTCCCATCCATTCAACACCAAAGCGTTCGAGTGCATCCCCGCTGACTTCCACCAGCAATGCTTCCACAAGCACCTGGCGGCGCCGCACATCCAGCTTATCAATGATATGGCCAACCGCTGCGATATCGCTTGGATCAGCTGTAATCAACAGTGCATTGGTAGCCGAATCTGCCACCACTTTTACATCCCCGGCAAACAATGGTTTCGTAGCCTGCCTTGTGGCTGTGGCTGTGGCTGTCTGGCCACCCACCAACTCATTGAGTACTTTGGCAACATCTTCAGCTTTACCATGCTTGAGGTAACGCACCTGCAAACGGCCACTATCCGATTCCGGCGCAACATCAAGTTTCTCAATTACGCCGGCCACTTCATTGATAATCTGCGGCGCTCCAATCACAATCAACATGTTTCCGGGTTGATGGGCAATGGCCTTCACGCCACCCGCCCTGCCGGCCGGCGCTCCGGGTCCACCGCTTGAGTACAGGGTTGTCAAGGTCGTCGCCAATTTATCTGCCGATGCATGTTTGAGAGTAAACAATTGCACACCAACTGCATCCTTGCGATCCAGCAAGTTCAAAATATACTGAATGCGCTGAATATTGCTGGCACTGTCGGTCAGCAACAGCATATTACCACGCGGGTAAGCAACCAGATGACTGTTGGGGGAAATTAGTGGTCGAATCAGAGCCACCAACTGCTGTGCGTCGGCATACTTGAGCCGTATTACTTGTGTCACCATGGCATCATTATGGTTGCCCTTACTACTCTTCAAAATCGGCAATGATTTCTGCTTGCTCTCAGCCCGTGGTACAATTTTAATCACTGACCCGCTGGGTACTGCTGCAAAACCGTTCACTTCAAGCACTGACAGGAATACATCATAGGCATGATCTTCGGAAATCGGCGTAGGTGAAATAATTGTCACCTTGCCTTTAACCCGGTTATCCACGAGAAAGTTCTTGCCCGAAAATCCAGACACAAATTCGATAAATGCCCGGATATCTGCATTCTTGAAATTCAGGGTCACTTCCCTTGCCCATGCCTGCGAAGTCGCGCATAGCATCAAAATGCATAACGCCAGGCTCAAATTTTTAATTTTCATTTCCACCCCAAACCAATCTTGTTATACAAATACGATGAATACACCCAAGCTTCAGAATGCTGCCAGCCAAACATGGGATAACAATTTTTCACAGCCCCATATTCTATCAGCGGATATCATAATGCAATTGCAGCCCCTTGACAGCACGCATTATAGCAGGAACCCAGCTCGAAAGTGCTTTGCTCTGACAACTTTAGCCACTGGCTTCCGGCGTTGAAGGGCAACCATTATCAATGGGTGTCCATGATAGAGTATCTAACACGCATGGGGCTCTGACCGTATTGCCTCGATATATTTTATCATACGGGGTGGCAGGCAGTCTGCGATGCACGTTAACGGCAAAATATATCGTGCACTGACATCAAGAAAATAAAAATCGCTTTACTCAACCCTCGCCCTTTTCTTTCGCCTTTCAAGCTCCTGTTTTATCCCCCTACGTAACCATTGGACAGTCATTCATTCAATTCATACAGTCTCAAACCATGACAGCCACCAAAATCTTATATCAGGCTGCGCTTGAAATTCCTTCAAGGAAAACATTGATTATCAATGCGCATGCTCACCCCCTGTTAACATCGATGGAATCGATTGATCTCCAGCAGCATTTCAAATCCGAATATACCGCCATCAAAAACATGGGTCTGTCAGTTTCTTCAACGCTTCCGGATTCTTACCGCCTGTACGACCTGATCCTGCTACTGCCAGCCAAGAACAAACAGCAAACTCTTGGCTGGATGGCAGAGGCAATGAGCCGGCTATCCAAAAACGGGGTACTCATGTTCGCATGTGCCAATACACATGGCAGCAAAAGTTATGAATCAGCACTGAAAAAACTGGCAGGAGACGTACTGTCACGCTCCAAATCAAAATGCCGACTGTGTTCAGTCAAAAAATCACCAGCCTTTAATGCCCCGCTTGCGGCGCAATGGCTAAAAGATGCCAGCCCCCGCAACATAGAATCACACGGTCTGCTTTCCCGTCCCGGCCTGTTCAGCTGGAATCACGCTGATACCGGTTCTACCCTGCTGATCAAAAATTTGCCTGTATTGCACGGCATTGGCATGGATCTGTGTTGCGGTTACGGCCTGTTGACCGAATACATCCTTCACCTGTCCACAGATATCAAACAAATCCACCTGGTTGTAGCTGACTGGCTGGCGCTTGATTGCGCCCGCCAGAATACAGCGGCCTGGCAAGATATC
>JAUZQH010000178.1 GCA_030951065.1 Mariprofundus sp.
CGGCATGGCTGCAATCCAGTCGGACACAAACAAGCTGTCGGTAAGTGGAGCCATCAGACCTCCCACCCCCTCGATCAAACAGGTATGCACATCTTCCGACTGCCGATGACACCATTGTACAAGGTGATCTGTATCTATCCGTTGTCCCTCAGCAGCAGCGGCCTGTGATGGAGCTGCAGGCAGGGCATAATGATAAAGATTTATGTCATTGGCATTTTCCAGACCCTGGGCGGCAAGCAGTCTTTCGATATCCTCATTTTTACCGGCTTCGTCCACCCCGCAAGCGACAGGCTTCAGAGCCCTGGCATGAACACCCTGCTGAAGCAGCGAACAAATAGCGGAAGCAGTCACCCAGGTTTTGCCGGCCTCCGTATCGGTTGCGGTAATAAAAACGTTACACCCCATGCAGATTGATGTCCCCTGCAGCACGAATAGGAATCATGCCTTCGCGATGCTCATAACCGGTTTTTTTATACCAGGCTTGCCCGTAGATCGCCTCAAATGTAGCGTAAATCTTGCCATCTTCGCCCCGGTGTTTATCTGAATATTCACACTCCAGCTTTTTGATCAGCGATCGGCCATACAAACCACTTTTACGACCGCGGATGGCCGAAGCTGAAGCGCCCAGTCCTTTCAACTCCCGAATCAGACTGATGGTATCGGGATACGTCAGTGTAAACAGATCAGTATCTGTAACCGGCAGCTCAATCGGCAGTTTCATCAGTGCATCACCCAGGGACATAACATCCGGAAACGGGAGGACATGGCCGGCGCGTTCGGGTTCAATACTGGCCAGCGACTGTCTCAATTCAGCCAGCGTGCGTCGCCCGAAGGTCGAAAACAACATCAGCCCACCCGGTGCCAGCACCCGACGCATTTCCAGCAACATCGCCTGCGGATCGGATAACCATTGCATGGTCAGATTCGAACACACCAGATCGAACTGCTCTGCTTTAAGCGGCAGTGCGGCTGCATCACCGCTGATATGATGGTGATGTCCATGCCAGGGTAAACGCCGTCCATGCCCTTGGCGTGTGCTTTGCACCATGGCTTCGGACAGATCCACCGCAACAATTTCGGCACGCTTGAATTTTCCACGTAACAGGCGGGTGAAGTAGCCTGTGCCACAACCGATATCGAGAATACGCTTCGGCTGGATTTTGGTGAAAGAGAGATGCGCCAATAAACGATCGGCAATTTCGCGTTGCAATACGGCATGCGCATCGTAACTGCCAGAAGCCGATGAAAACGCACGTTTCACATGGCTGGTTTTAATATGGGACTCGATAGAGGAATGATTCACAGTGTTTGCCACCAGTTGATAAAAGTTCGGTTAAATATTGCAGGCTGCGTCAGAAAGGGCGCATGGCCACAGTTTTGAAACAGGTGCAAGTGACTACCGGGTATAGATTCCGCCAGCCAGCGCCCGGAATCTGTTGAAACAATCGCATCCTGCTCACCATGCACAATCAGTGTCGGTACAGACACCTCGGCAACACATTGTCGCAGATCCATCGATGCAAGTAATTCCAGGCCATCGCTTAATCCCGCTGAGGATGGCGGATGCTTTCGATCCACTGCCTGTTTGGCCAGCATATTGTAGTTACTCCGACTCAAGCCATCGCCATGCAGCATCAAAGCAAAAAAACGATTTAATAATCTTCCGCCCCCGCTTGCAACAGCCTCTTCAAAAGCCGCAAACAGGGATTGATCGCAACCGGGTTGCCAGTCCGGCTTGCTGCGAAAACAGGGCGTCGTTGAAACCAGTGCCAAAGCTGCAATACGATCGGGAAAAGACCGGGTAAGCTGCAATGCCAGCATACCCCCCAATGACCAACCGACCAGCACACAAGGTTCCGCAGGCAATTGTTCGGCCAATATTTCGGCCCAGGCACCAGATGTCAAATCGTCCGAGCCACCATGACCGGGAAGGTTCAAATAAAGAGCATCGGGAAAAGCTCCATGTTGTTGGCACCAAATCTGCTGCGATTGGGCCCAACCATGCAAAAAAACCAGTTGTTTCATACAATATCCATGAGGTAATCAATCAATGTATCAATCTGTTCCATACTGTGTGATGCACTTAAGGTGAAACGCAGTCTGGCCGTGTTTTCCGGCACTGTCGGAGGCCGAATCGCGGCAACAAAAAAACCATGTCCGGCCAATGCTGTCGACATCGCCAAAGCCTGTGTATCGGATCCCACAATCAATGGCTGAATGGCAGTATCGGAAGCCATAAAACCCAGTGCTGCGGTGCCCGCCTTGAAATGTGCGAGATTACGATGCAACTGACTGACCTGTTTAGCCTGTTGGATCAGGCCAAGAGCTGATTCAGCTGCTGCAATCATCGCCAACGGCAAGGCGGTGGAATATACCATTGTGCGCTGGCGTTGCCTTAATCCTTCGATCAATTCATCCGTACCGAGAATAAATGCGCCATAACTGCCGAATGCCTTGCCGAACGTGCCCACTTCGATCAGCCGGGCATGTCCGGAAATCTTATGCATGGATGTCAGGCCTGTGCCACTTTCCCCAACTGTGCCAATGCCGTGTGCATCATCAATAATGAGCAGGGCATCATATTCTTCAGCCAGTTGGAGCAATAAACTGACGTTGGCACAATCACCGTCCATACTAAACACACCATCGGAAACAATGATGCGCTTTTCGGCAACATGCTGCTGCAGCTGCTGTGCAAGCTGACCTGTATCCAGATGCGCATAACGATGGGTTTTGGCTCCTGACAAGCGCGCACCATCCACCAGCGAGGCATGATTGAGTTTATCAGTAAAAAGATGTGTATGCCGATCAGCCAAAGCCTGTATCAGACCGAGATTGGCCAGCATGCCCGATCCAGTAATCAGACATGCTTCATACCCTTTCCAGCGAGCCAGTTTTTCTTCCAGCCGGTGCAGCATCGGATCATCACCGGACACCAGTCGTGAAGCACCGCTTCCCACCATGACGGAGCATGCTTTTTGTGCTGCCATACAAACATCAGGATGCGTGCTCAACCCCAGATAATCATTGCTGGAAAAATTGACCAATGTCCGCCCGTTCACTTCAATACATACGCCATTGCGCTGTGATGCCAGAAAACAGCGCTGGCGTGTTTCGGGTATTTCTGCAAACCAATTGCGTGAATCGATCATGTCCGGCATGCTGGTTGGCATGAACATACTGTCAACCAAAGGTGCGTCTCTGGTTAACAGGATGCGTGATTTACTGTTTCCACCGTCCTGTCTTTTCTGTCATACACCGATGCCTGCCGGCAATGGCTGTTGCACCTCATGCCTTGAAACGATTGAAATATGGCCGCATTCCACCTGCAGTCGCTGCGGCATTCCATTACCGGCAGAGGTGCAACCCGGCCCCTGCGGGCGCTGTTTACAAAAACCACCGGCTCAGTGCCATACCTGCAGTTTGTATTGCTATCACGGGGCGGTACGGGATGCGATTCTGGAATGGAAACTGCAAGGCCATGATGCAGCGGTACGCTGGCTGGTGGACACTGCTGCACCGACCATCAGGGAGAAAATCGATGAACATTCGTTATTGTTGCCCGTACCCATGCCACTCTCACGGATGCGCAAGCATGGCCAGCATCATGCCGCCAATCTCTGTAAATGGCTGGCTGATGATACGGGATGTATCCGGGACTGGCATTTGCTTCGGCGTATCGGTGAACAGCCGCGACAATCGGCACTTTCCGGTCAGGCCCGACGGAAAAACCTGCGTAAGGCATTTGCGTTGGCTGACGACTACGGTCCGAGATGGCAGGATTTGGCCGATCAGGTCACTTCGGTCTGGATTGTCGATGATATTCTGACCACCGGGTCAACATTACATTTTGCCGCCCGCGCCAGCTTGAAGCTCGGTGTACCGATAAACGTACTGTCGCTGGCGCGCACATCACTCAAAGGATAGGTTCTAACCATGGCAACCATTGAAGTTTATTCCGGCGATTTCTGCCCCTATTGCGTACGCGCCAAGGCCCTGCTTAAGAAAAAAGGCCTCGAATTCTCCGAGTATAATGTTCGGAAAGATATCAAGCGGCAGGCTGAAATGTCTGAACGTGCGCCCGGCGCACGCACCATTCCCCAGATTTTTATCAACAACCGCCATGTTGGCGGCTGTGATGAGCTCTATACGCTGGAGCGCCGTGGTGAACTGGATGCCTGGTTAAAGGCTTCTGCATAACAAAATGCGAAGTATTGAACTGTGGTTGATTTGTAAGCAAATACAAAATCGCATTTTTGCATTTGCGGACTGATTACAGGAAGGATGACTTTAATCAGCACCTCCTTAGAGATGCTCTGAAAAACTCAGCGTTTCCTTTAAATACTTACGCATCATGTAACTGATTGGTAATACTGACCCAGTGATCATAATCGAGTTGTTCAGGTCGTTTGCGCGGGTCGATACCCATGACCTCAAACTGTTCAGATGTGATGGAACCCCTGAAATTATTGGCAATCGTTTTGCGGCGATGGGCAAAGCCCTGGCGTACGGTTTGCTGCAAGTTCTGATATTTGCATGCCGGATTTTTTCCGTGTGGCGTCAGCAGAATCACTGCCGAATGCACTTTTGGCGGCGGAGAAAAAGCTCCGGGCGGCAGAACCAGCAGCCGTTTTACATCATAATAGTGGCGCACCAGCACCGACAAACCCCCGTAGACTTTGCTGCCGGGATCAGCCGCAATGCGTTCAGCCACTTCGCGCTGATACATCAGCACCATGCCTCCGGGGAGTGAGTATGCCGCCAGCATGGCCGTCAGCGGACCGCTGAGATTGTAGGGTAAATTGCCGGCAATCCAGTCCGGTTGAATGGATTTCACTGCCCCGTCCAACTCCTGCATCACATCACCATGAATCACTGACAGCACATTATTTTTTTCAGCTACGCTTTGCCAATGGGCAGCAAAATGATCATCCATCTCAATCACAGCCAGTTTGCCAACCCTGTTCAGCAAGGCATCCGTAATCGCTCCGGGACCCGGACCGATTTCGATAACAGATACCCCTTCAGGGATAGCGCACGTGATACGGCGAATAGCACTGTGATCCCGTAAAAAATGTTGGCCGAGTGCCTTTTTCGGGCGTTGAAAATGATGGTCTTTCATAGGGCAAGCGTAGCCGATATTGGCATCAGACATAACATTTCTTATTGGCCCTTGCCTTATAAGGGATTGTTCCTAGAATCCGCAACCTTTTTCGAGCCGTTGGCTATGGATGTTCAGCTTTCTGGAACATTCGGCAACAATATCCGGGAGGTCTGGCATGAGCAGTGAAAAACGACGTTTGATTGCGGGAAACTGGAAAATGAATGGGTCACTTCAGGAGGCCAATGAGTTCATGGATGCCTTCGAAGGCAATCCGGCTCCGGATCATGTCGAAGTGGCGCTGATGCCACCGTTCACACTGCTGCATCCGATGTCTGATCGGCTGGCCTCGATGGGCGTGGTGCTGGGCGCACAGAATGTCTATAACGAAGACAAGGGAGCGTTCACAGGCTCGATCTGTCCGATGATGTTGCGCGATGCCAACTGCCATTATGTGATTCTCGGACACTCCGAGCGCCGCAGCATCATTGGCGAGAGTAATGCCAAGATTCGCTCCAAGATGAATGCATGCTGGCTGCACGGACTGGAGCCCATCCTGTGCATCGGTGAAACGCTGGAGCAACGCGAGAAAGGTATTACCAATTCGGTACTGGCTGAACAGTTGTCGATCCTCAAGGGTGCGCCGAAAGAAATGCCGTTGACAGTGGCATATGAACCGGTCTGGGCCATTGGTACGGGCGTCACTGCATCTGCGGAACAAGTGACCGAAACACACGCATTTGTACATGACGAATTAAGCAGGCTCGGACACGATTGTCGCGTTCTGTACGGCGGTAGCGTCAATCCGGGCAATGCTGAAGAGCTGATGAGTTGCCCCGGTGTGGAGGGTGCTTTGGTGGGCGGAGCAAGCCTGAAGGCCGACTCGTTTATGGAGATCGTGAAAGCCACCGTGAAAGCGGTGAGCTGAGGAGATAAGGATGACAACAATAATAATTATCGTGCATGTGCTGGTAGCGCTGCTACTGATTGGCGTAGTGCTGATCCAGCGCGGCCAGGGTGCGGATATGGGCGTATCTTTTGGCGGCGGCGGTGCACAAACACTGTTCGGGAGCCGTGGTTCCGGTTCATTTCTGGGCAAACTGACAGGAGGTCTGGCAGCAACATTCATGTTGACCAGTCTGACGCTGGCATTCTTTTCCCAACAGCATACAGGTTCTGTAGTAGAACGCGCCATTTCAGATCAGGCTCCGCTTGAGCAACCGGCCAGTTCCAAACCGACGCAAGGTGGTTTTGATCCGTCCAAATTGAAGAGCGACACGCCGGCCCCGGTCACAGATAGTTTGCCAGGCGCTGAATAAAGTTGCAGGCCATTCACATGAATGGCCTGATATGCCGGAGTGGTGGAATTGGTAGACACGCCATCTTGAGGGGGTGGTGAGGAAACTCGTGCTGGTTCGAGTCCAGTCTCCGGCACCAACAAGAAGGGGCGGTGTGACATAAAGTCACACCGCCCCTTCGCGTTAGTGGTTTCCAAATAAAAACACTCAATGTCACTCCCTTTTTTGCGTGAGTCCTCTGTCTCAATTGACCGTGAATCAATGTCACGTCCTTTTTCGCGTCAGTCTTTTCTCCAAAAAATTTCACCTTAATGTAACTTCAGCACGACCATGCTAATCTACCCCTATGCTTGATGTACTTTGCGTAGGGCACGCCTCATACGACATTTCCATGGCGGCAAGGCATCACCCGGAAGCGAATGAAAAAATGCTGGCTGATGCCATGCAGCTGGCAGGGGGTGGCCCTGCCGCCAATGCAGCTGTGTGCGTGGCAAGGCTTGGCGGCAAGGCAGGTTTTTGCGG
>JAUZQH010000179.1 GCA_030951065.1 Mariprofundus sp.
AGATGATTTTGAATCGCAGCGCGATCAGGGCCTGTTTCTTGAGTGGGCCTGTGTGCATGGTCATTTGTATGGTACACGGCAAAAAGATGTGGAAGATATGCTGGCTTCCGGTGCCGACGTATTGCTGGAAATCGACTGGCAGGGTGCTCGTCAGGTGGCTCAAAAGATTCCATCGGCTATTCGTGTATTCATATTGCCGCCATCGCTGGATGAATTGCGCCGCCGCCTGATCTTGCGCGGACAGGATGAGATGGCGGTGGTCAATTGCCGGATGGCGGCGGCAGAGGAAGAAATGTCCCATGCCGGTGAGGCACACTATCAGGTGATCAACGATAATTTTGATGAAGCACTGAAAAGACTGGTGAATATTTTTACCACAGCCTCTATCGATTCTGATTGATTCGCTGCCATGTTTTTGCAGGCAGCTAACAATGATTGCAATTTAAAATTCCGTTCCTAGTGTTTATGGCATTGTTTATCTGGAGGTAAGCCGCATGGCTCGCGTAACTGTTGAAGATTGTATCCGCTATTATCCCAATCGCTTTGAAATGGTATTGCTGGCATCCCGCCGTGCCCGCCAGTTGTTGCGTGGTATGCCCCCCATGGTGGCATCTGATGAGGATAAGCCTGCAGTGCTCGCCTTGAGAGAAATCGGTGACGGTTTTGTATCCTGGGACGTGTTGTTTGAACAGGATGATCAGGAAAAACGTCGCCAGGCTGCATTTGCTGAAGCAGAGGATGAAGAGGTCGTCTGATCCTGTGCTGCGGCTCTGTTATTTCATCATTGCCTGAACTGAATTGTGAGTCGCATCTTTGAAATTACTGAACGAGTAGCTTCGTATGCACCAAAGGCCGATATTGATCTGATCAACCGCGCCTATGTGTTTGCAGCACATGCTCATGCAGGACAGACGCGTGTTTCTGGCGAGCCCTATATTACCCATCCGCTGGCTGTAGCCGATATTCTGGCCAGCCTTGGTATGGATGAATCCACTGTGATCACCGGTTTGCTGCATGATACTGTCGAAGATACCAGCGTAACACTGGAAGATATTGAACATCATTTTGGCGCTGATATCGCCCGTCTTGTCGATGGCATGACAAAAATCGGCCAGATTCACTTCCATTCAAAAGAACATAAACAGGCTGAAAATTTCCGCAAAATGATTCTGGCCACGGCTAAGGATATCCGCGTTCTGATCGTCAAGCTTGCCGACCGGCTTCATAATATGCGTACGCTGGGTTTTATGCGTGAAGATAAACGCCGTATAATTGGTGAAGAAACACTGCAGATTTATGCGCCTCTGGCTCACCGGCTTGGTATTCACTGGATTAAGCAGGAGATGGAGGATCTCGTATTTTCCTATCTTGAACCCGATGCCTACAACGTGTTGCTGGGAGAAATACATGACCGACTGGAAGGCCTGAATCAGACCCGTGAACGTCTGGAGGGAATTATTCAGCAAGCCCTGCAACGCCATGGGTTGGATGCGAAAGTGCAGGGACGAATGAAACATCTGTACAGTATCCATGAGAAAATGCAGCGCAAACACATTGATTTTAATGAAATTTTTGATTTGGTGGCATTTCGTATCATCGTGAACGATTTGACAACCTGTTATCAGGCGCTGGGAGTGGTACATAGCCTGTACAGGCCTGTACCGGGCCGCTTCAAGGATTATATTGCATTGCCGAAACCGAATGGCTACCAGTCTCTGCATACATCTGTGATTGGGCCGGAAAATTTTCGTATTGAAGTGCAAATTCGTACCGAAGAGATGCATTCTTATGCCGAGGAAGGTGTGGCAGCGCACTGGGTTTATAAAGAGGGTGATGGCGGTGATAGTCAGGATACCTTTAAGTGGCTCAAGCAACTGACTGAACTGTTACAGGAAACAGAAAATCCGGGAGAATTTCTTGAAAACGTACGACTCGATCTGTTTGTGCAGGAAGTGTACGTATTCAGCCGCGATGGCGATATTTTTCCCTTGCCCCGGGGTGCCCGGCCACTGGACTTTGCCTATGCCGTACATACCGAAGTCGGTCATCATTGTGTCGGTGTCCGGATTAATGGCGAAATCGCAGATTTTTCCACCCGCCTGAGAAATGGTGATCAAATTGAAGTGATGACCAGCCCCGACCAGTCGCCTAGCCGGAAATGGATTAAATTTGTCAAAACCCCGCGAGCCAAACAGGCCATTCGCCAATGGTTCAAGCGCCAGGAACGTGAAGCGTGTATCCGTATAGGTGAAAATATTCTGCGTGAGTCACTGGGCAAAAAGGATGTAGGCAAGGCAGTGCTGGAACAATTGCAGTGCGCGGATTCGGACGAACTGAAAATCCGTATCGGGCGCGGTGAAATTGCCGTACACAGACTGCTGGAGGTGGTTGGGCGCGATAGTATTTTGCCGTTGAAGCTGATGGGCATGAAACGAACGTTGATGCATGCTGCTGAATGCTGTCATCCGATTCCCGGTGACCCTGTGCTGGGTCAGTTCAGTTCCGGCGAGGGCATGGTTCTGCACCATAGAAAGTGCCCCAGTATTTCCGAGCAGGAAAGCAAGGATTTTCTTGAGGTGGAATGGGAAGCACAGGCAGGCCAGTTGTTCAAAACCGGTATTGAGGTTCGCTCACGCAACCGGCGTGGTATGCTGGCCAGTGTTACCCAATGCATTGCCAGCGCAAGTTCGAGTATTGAAGATCTGAAACTGAAACAGCGTGGTGGTGCCGTGACCGAATTACTGTTTCTGGTTGAAGTTGAGGATCGTGCACATCTGGCGCGGGTATTGCGTTCGATCAAGGCTGTGGATGGCGTGGTGCGTGTTGTACGCCGTAATCAGGTTGGCTTGAGCGGTAAGCCGGAATCGCGAGCGCTGGCCGAAACATTGCGCGATTTTTTCAGTCGCAAACAGTTATCCAAATCAGATAAGAATAAGGAAATAAAATCATGAACGATATGACAGTGATCCATTCGGGCAATGCTCCCGAGGCCGTTGGCCCGTATAGCCAGGCAGTTGTTTCAGGCGGGGTGTTGTATGCTTCAGGCCAGATCGGCCTGTCACCTGCAGCAGGAAAACTGGTTGCCGATGATGTAGAAGCGCAGATGCGTCAGGTTACAGAGAATCTGACTGCCGTATTAAATGAAGCGGGAGCTTCGATTACTGATATTGTGAAAGTAAATATATTCCTGACTGATATGAATGATTTTCCACGGGTAAATAAAATTTATGCAAACTGGCTGGGGGAACATCGTCCGGCCCGTGCAACCGTGGCAGTAGCAGCATTACCTTTGGCCGCTAAAGTTGAAATGGATCTGATTGCCCGAATTGATTGAATCATTGTGACCGGCAATCTAACGCGCATGGACTTTTTCCACCCCATGATATGAAATTTTATCATGGTGTGGAAAAAGTCATGCAGGCGCGTTGTTTATTTCATATTAAAAGGGCGTCTGTTTCCAGACGCCCTTTTAGATTCAGATGTAACAAAAATGATTCAATAAAAGCAGTGCCAGATCAGGCTGCCTTCTGGATTTTTCCGGAACGCAGGCAGCTTGAGCATACTTTCACCTTGCGCGTCTGGCCATCAACGACAGCACGAACCTGCTGCAGGTTGGGCAGAAAACGACGACGGGTCGTATTATGCGCGTGGCTGACATTATTGCCTGCCATTGGACCTTTTCCACATACTTCACAACGCTTAGCCATGACTATACCTCCGTAAAACGCGGCGCACTTTAGGTGAATGTTTGTTTGTATACAAGCAAAAGTTTGAGTTACAGGGCGGTTTCAAGGCTTCTCATGTTTCGGACTACTCAATACTGTATCGAATCGACAGCCTGTGAGAGCTTCCCGGCTGAATTTCGATCCGGTCATCAGCTGCATTGGCGCTTTCCACGCATAGCATGGTAAGGTAACCATCATCACCCATATCGCCCATCGCTTCGGCGCGTTGTTGCCATGGATTCCATACAATGGTCGAGGCACTGCCTGTTTTTGCAATGCGAATGCTGCGTTGATGGATCGGGTCTTTAATCAGACAGTCATCTGCTGTATCCAGATAGATCCGGTCGACTTCATCGTTAAATGTGACCGGGCCATGTTGCTGTTTCCGTTTGAAATCGTCCGGCTTATCAAGATACGCGCAACCGTCCAGCCCGAGAACTGAAACAGATCGAATGTCGCCGACAGTAAAATAGGTATGCAAGGCCTGGCTGATGGTCATGGCTTCATCACTACGGTTTGTGGTGATCAGTTGCATATCCAGTGTTGCGCCCAGCGTCATGTGCAGTTCACATCGCGTTGCATGCGGCCATAAGGGGTGATTGGCTGTAACAGCAAGTTCGAATGAAATGCGACAACTGTCATCCGTCAATAGTTCGGTGGTTGTAACATTCCACATGGAAGTACGGGCAAAGCCATGAGACGGGAAAGAATTTTCCGGATCATGGGCTCCGAACCATGGCCAGCAGACCGGAATACCGCCACGTACGGATTTACCTTTGCGAAGTTGGGCATCATCTGACATCCATATCACCGGTTGCTGTCCTGCCGGTATCCATGAGAGCAGGTGGGCGCCTTGTAACGCGATAGATGCCGAACAGTGGCGGTTTTCAATATCGACGATAATGAATTCACCACCCGTGTCATGGAAGTTAATCCGGTCATCGATTGCAAACCTGTTATTCAAAGCAGCGAGGTTTTGATTCATATCCGTTCTCCTTCCAGACAGAAAGGCTTTCAGATTAGCGTGTTGACTACAATGTACAGGGCGTTTGTTGGTTGAGCATTGCCGGGGCATCGGTCAATATCAGCCCATGTATGATTTGTTTGCCCGGCCGTTGACGGTCATTCCCGGCATCGGCGCTGCGCTGGAAAAACGGCTTGCAGCTCGTGGGATACGTTGTCTGGGCGATCTGTTATTGCATCTTCCGAAGGACTATCTTGATGATCGCTGTATTCAACCTGTTGGCCGGTTGACAGAAGGGGAGAGTGCACGCATTTGCGGACGTATTGTATCCAGACAGGCGCGTGGATACGGGCGTAAGCGACAGGTGATTTTAACGCTTGTCGACGATTCGGGGCAGATAACACTCAATTTTTTCCATTCCGGATATATGATGACCGATGCCCGGTTATGCGAAGGTCGTGAGATTTCAGTGCGTGGCATTGTCGAACGCTGGAGGGGTAATTGGCAGATGAATCATCCTGACTGGTGCGTGATCGAGGCATTTCAGCCCGGTTTTCAACCGGTTTATGCATCGCTGGCAGGGCTGGGTGGCAAACGTGTTTGTACATTGATTCGGCATGTTCTGACCATGGTCACTGCTGCTGAGAGTGGTCTGGATCATGTATTGGAAGATAGATGGCAACTGCCATCGTTGGGTCAGGCTTTGAAACGGTTGCATATGCCGGATACGCTGGATATGGACGGACGTGAAAAGGCGCTTGTACGATTGAAAAGTGAAGAAGTGATTGTATATCTGCATTTGATGCGCGAAAAGAAAAAACAGGCGGATTGTCCGGCATTATCGTTGCAGGGAGAGCAGCTTAGTGAGCAATTATTAAACAGTTTTCCATTTCCTCTGACTCCGGCGCAACAACAGGTATGGGGGGAGATTTCCGGCGATTTAAGATCCGGCAGGCGTATGCATCGGTTATTGCAGGGTGATGTGGGAGCAGGTAAAACCTGGATCGCTGCACTGGCCATGGCCATGGCTGCCGGTTGCGGTTATCAGGCGGCGCTGCTTGCACCTACCGAAGTGCTGGCTAAACAGCACGCCGATACATTACGTGAATTATTTGCATCATCCGGGCTTGAGGTTGCACTGTTAACCGGGAGTACGAAGGCAAAAGTGCGGCGTGAAATTATTGCCGGATTGCGTGAAAATACGCTGAAACTGATTGTCGGCACACATGCTTTGTTAAACGATGATGTGGTGTTTCATCATCTGGCCCTGGCGCTGGTGGATGAACAGCATCGTTTCGGTGTGCGGCAGCGCTGGGCGCTGGCCGATAAACAACACGATGACCGCAACGCTATTCACCTGTTAGGCATGACAGCGACACCGATTCCGCGTACGCTGGCTTTATCGCTCTATGGCGATATGGATTTATCGATGATGCATGGCATGCCACCGGGCCGGAAACCGGTGGAGACACGTGTGATTGCCGCACATAAAATGCAACCGCTGGCTGACGGAATGCAGCGTATCCTTGATGCCGGAGGGCGTATTTACTGGATTGTCCCACGTATCGACGAGGATGAGGATGGTGTATCGGTTGATCAACGGGTGGATTTGTTAAAGGGTTATTTTCCTGCAGCTAATGTGCTGGGATTGCACGGGAGGATGAAAGCGCAAGACAAACAAACGGCGCTGGAAGCTTTTGCATCGGGGCCGTGCAAGATTATTGTTTCCACCACAGTCGTTGAAGTGGGAGTCGATGTGCCTGAAGCGCATTTGATTGTGATTGAACAGGCTGAATCTTACGGCCTGGCGCAATTGCATCAGCTCAGGGGTCGGGTCGGTCGATCATCCGAGCAGAGTTATTGCATGTTGATTGCCGGCGAACAGATATCCGAAACAGCCATG
>JAUZQH010000018.1 GCA_030951065.1 Mariprofundus sp.
ACTGGTACATCAGCGATTCTCCACCAATACATTTCCGTCCTGGGAACTGGCCCATCCGTTCCGCATGGTGGCGCACAATGGTGAAATCAATACCGTACGCGGCAATATCAACTGGATGAATGCACGCCGTCACTCCATGCAATCCGAACTGCTTGGTGATGATCTGGCCAAACTGTGGCCTGTCATCAGGGAAGCGCAATCCGATACCGCCTGTTTTGATAATGCACTGGAACTGCTCGTCGCCGGTGGTTATTCGCTGGCCCATGCTGCCATGCTGATGATTCCGGAGGCCTGGGCAGGTAACAAACAGATGGATGAAAGTCGCCGTGCTTTTTACGAATACCATGCTGCCCTGATGGAACCATGGGATGGCCCGGCTGCCGTGGCATTTACCGATGGCCGACAGATCGGCGCCACGCTGGATCGTAATGGTTTGCGTCCGGCCCGTTATCTGGTCACTGATGACGGTCTGGTGCTCGGCGCTTCCGAAATGGGCGTGCTCGATATTCCGGAAGAAAAAATCATCAAGAAATGGCGTTTACAGCCGGGCAAGATGCTGCTCATCGACCTGGAAGCAGGACGTATTATTGATGATGCTGAAATCAAGCAGCAGCTTTCCACCAGCAAGCCATACCAGCAGTGGCTGGCCAAAACCCAGATTCAGCTTGAAGACCTGCCTGAAGAAGTGGCACCGCAGGCACCCGATCATGAAACCCTGCTGCATCGTCAGCAGTCCTTCGGTTATACACAGGAGGACCTCAAGCTCCTGATCACGCCGATGGCCGTATCCGGCCAGGAAGGCACAGGCTCCATGGGTAACGACAGCCCGCTGACAGTGCTCTCCAATCGTGCCAAACCGATGTACAATTACTTCCGTCAGTTGTTTGCGCAGGTAACCAACCCGCCAATCGACCCGATCCGTGAAGAAATGGTCATGAGCCTGACCTCCATCATCGGCCCCAACCCGAATCTGCTCGGACTCGAGGAAAGTGAACCGCAACTGCGTCTGGAAGTGCATCAGCCGATCCTCTCCAATGTCGATGTTGAAAAAATCCGCCACATTGATCAGCACACAGACAACCGTTTCCGCACCATCACCCTGTCTTCCTGCTATCCTGTCGATCTGGGTGCGGCAGGCATGAAAACGGCACTGACAGAGCTATGCCAAAAAGCCGAACAGGCCGTGCGCGATCACTATAACATCATCATCCTGTCCGATCGCGGCATGAACCCGCAAAATATTGCCATCCCTGCCCTGCTCGCTACATCCGCAGTGCATCACCATCTGATCCGTGCAGGCCTCAGAACCGATACCGGTCTGGTGGTTGAAACAGGCTCTGCCCGTGAAGTACACCATTTTGCCTGTCTGGCCGGCTTCGGCGCAGAAGCGATTAACCCCTATCTGGCCTTCGAAACGCTGAGCGACATGAAGCGGCAGGGACAATTGCCGGATGACCTGTCGAACAGTGAAATCGAAAGCCGGTATATCAAAGCCATCGGCAAGGGTCTGTTCAAGGTCATGTCCAAGATGGGTATTTCCACATACCAGTCCTATTGCGGCGCGCAGGTCTTCGAAGCGGTTGGCCTGTCCAGTGCATTTATTGCAAAATATTTCACCGGTACGCCAACCCAGATTGAAGGTGCAGGACTGGCTGAAATCTCGCAGGAAGCAGCTCAGCGTCATATCGATGCCTTCCGTGGTGTCATGATTTACAAGAAAGCACTGGATGTCGGTGGTGAATATGCATGGCGCGTACGCGGCGATGAACATACCCTGACACCGGAAGCCATTGCCAAAGTACAGCATGCAGTCAGAACATCCAACTACTCGTTATATAAAGAATATGCTGCTATCATCAACAACCAGGAAGGAAAACTGAAAACACTGCGCGGCCTGTTTAAATTCAAGGGTGCTACACCCATCCCGCTGGAAGAAGTTGAACCGGCCACGGCCATTGTAAAACGTTTCGCCACCGGTGCCATGAGCTTCGGCTCCATTTCTCACGAAGCGCATTCCACGCTGGCAATCGCCATGAACCGGCTCGGCGGCAAATCCAATACCGGCGAGGGCGGTGAAGAACGTTCCCGCTTCACTCCTATGGAGAATGGTGACTCGATGCGCTCGGCCATCAAGCAGGTTGCATCCGGTCGTTTCGGCGTCACCACCGAATATCTGGTCAACTCCGATCAGATTCAGATCAAGATGGCGCAGGGTGCCAAGCCGGGCGAAGGCGGCCAGTTGCCGGGCCACAAGGTTGATCAGCGTATCGGCCGGGTGCGTCATTCCACCCCGGGCGTGGGTCTGATTTCACCGCCACCGCATCATGATATCTATTCGATTGAAGATCTGGCCCAGCTGATCTTTGATCTCAAGAACACCAATCCGCGCGCTGATATCTCGGTGAAACTGGTCAGTGAAATTGGCGTCGGCACCATTGCTGCCGGTGTGGTCAAGGCGCATGCCGACCATGTGGTGATTGCCGGGCACGATGGCGGTACCGGTGCATCACCGCTAACCTCGATCAAGCATGCCGGTACGCCGTGGGAGCTGGGGCTGGCTGAAACACAGCAGACGCTGGTATTGAACCGTTTGCGCGGGCGTATGACACTGCAAACCGACGGACAGATCAGAACCGGTCGCGATGTTGTCATCGCAGCATTGCTGGGTGCCGATGAAGTCGCATTCGGCACCATCGCACTGATTGCCGAAGGTTGTATTATGATGCGCAAATGCCATCTCAATACCTGCCCGGTCGGTGTGGCCACACAGGATCCGGAACTGCGTAAAAAATTCGTCGGCACACCGGAAGATGTGGTGAATCTGTTCATGTATATTGCCGAGGAAACACGTGAGCTTATGGCCGAACTGGGTTTCCGAACCTACAATGAAATGATCGGGCGCTCCGATATGCTGGATACCAACGAAGCGATCAAGCACTGGAAGTCACAGGGGCTGGATCTCTCTCCGATCTTCCACCGCATTGATCCGAATGGCACAGCAGTCTACCACTGCGAAACACAGGATCACGGCCTGGATAAACTGATCGACAACAAGTTGATTGCGCAGGCCAAACCGGCGCTGGAAAACAAAGAGCCGGTGATCATTGAAACACCGATCTGTAATGTGGATCGCAGCTTCGGAACCATGCTTTCCGGTGAAGTGGCCAAACGTTATGGTGATGAAGGTTTGCCGGAAGATACGATAGCCATCAAGGCCAGGGGTACGGCCGGCCAATCGCTGGGTGCATGGCTGGCACGCGGTATTTCTATTGATCTGGCCGGTGAAGGCAACGACTACGTCGGCAAGGGTTTATCCGGTGGTCGCATCGCCATTTACCCGCCTGAAAAATCCAGAATCGTCGCTGAAGAGAATATCATTGTCGGCAATACCGTGCTGTTCGGCGCAACCAGCGGCGAATGTTATTTCCGGGGCATTGCCGGTGAACGTTTTGCCGTGCGCAATTCCGGTGCGGTCGCGGTTGTGGAAGGTGTCGGCGATCATGGCTGTGAGTATATGACCGGCGGCACTGTGGTGGTGCTTGGTGATACAGGCCGCAACTTCGCGGCAGGCATGTCCGGTGGTATCGCCTATGTGCTTGATAGCTCAGGCAACTTCGAAAACCGCTGCAACATGGCTCAGGTAGCACTGGAACCGATTATTGCTGAAGCCGATGCGCTGGAAGAGCTGGACCATCAGGGAGCTGATCTGGAAACCCACGGTCGCGTCGATATCAAGCATTCGCTATCACAAAATGACCAGCACATCGTTCACACCCTGATTAAACGACATGTGCATTACACCAATTCGAGTGTCGGTAAACATATTCTGGACAACTGGAACGATTTTGTCGGTCAGTTTGTCAAGGTTATCCCCGTCGATTACCGCCGCGCCATGGCTGAAATGGAAGCGGAGTTGAAAGCGGCGGAGACCAAAGCTGAAAAAGCTGCTGCAAAGGAGACTACCCATGGGTAAGCCAACCGGATTCAAGGAGTTTGCACGCGAGAATCTGAGTTATGCACCGGTCGCTGACCGTCTTACGCATTACAAGGAATTTTATAAGCTGCCGGAAGATATGGCCACCCAGGGTGCGCGCTGCATGGATTGCGGTATTCCGTTCTGTCACAACGGCTGCCCGATCAACAATATCATCCCTGAATGGAATGATGCGGTCTATCGCGGCAACTGGCGTGAAGCGCTGGATATCCTGCATTCCACCAACAATTTTCCGGAGTTTACCGGCCGTATCTGCCCGGCTCCATGCGAAGAGGCATGTACGGTCAACCTGATCGGCGATGCTGTCTCCATTAAAAACATCGAGCTCTCCATTGTGGAAAAAGGCTGGCAGAACGAATGGATTACCCCGCAGATTGCCGAAATCAAAACCGGCAAACGCGTTGCCATTGTCGGTTCCGGTCCTGCCGGCATGTCCGCCGCCCAGCAACTGGCCCGTGCCGGTCACGATGTGGTCGTATTTGAAAAGAACAACCGCATTGGGGGTCTGATGCGTTATGGCATCCCGAACTTCAAGTTCGATAAATCCGTGATCGACCGCCGCATGGCACAAATGCGTGCCGAAGGCGTGGAGTTCCGCGTTAATTCCCATATCGGCGGCAATATCTCTGCCAAGGAATTGCTTAATAATTTCGACGCTGTCGTGCTGAGCGGCGGCTCTGAGAAGCCACGCGACCTGCAGGTGCCCGGGCGCGAACTCAATGGTATTCACTTTGCTATGGAGTTTCTGACCAAGAATACTCAACGCGTATTGGGTGACGATATTCCCGATGAGGAATTCATATCTGCAGCCGGCAAACATGTCGTCGTTATTGGCGGCGGTGATACCGGTTCCGACTGTATCGGCACCGCAAACCGCCACGGTGCAGAATCTGTTACCCAGCTGGAAATTCTACCGAAACCTGAAGCAGAGCCGAACAAACTGATCACCTGGCCGAACTGGCCCATGAAGCTGCGCACATCCACCTCGCAGGAAGAAGGTTGTGATCGCGATTGGGAGGTATCCACCAAACGTTTTATCGGTGATGACGATGGCAATGTACAGGCCATCGAATGCGTTCGCGTGGAGTGGAAGCAGGAAAATGGTCAATGGAAACTGAATGAAGTCGAAGGCTCCGAGTTCACGCTGCCGGCACAACTGGTAACGCTGGCCATGGGCTTTGTACATCCTGTGCATGAAGGTATGCTGGAAGAACTGGGGGTGGAAAAAGACGCTCGCGGCAATGTCGCTGCCGATGATCAGAATTACACCACCAGTATCGACAAGGTCTTCACGGCCGGCGATATGCGCCGTGGTCAATCCCTGGTCGTATGGGCCATTCGCGAAGGTCGCCAGTGTGCCCGCTCCGTGGATGAATATCTGATGGGTACCACCACCCTGCCCCGTTAATCAAACGTACGTACTGAATCAATCAAAGGGTCGCGCAAGCGGCCCTTTTTTCTTCTCACGGACCTTTATTCAGCAACAGAGGCCAACCTGTGTACAGACAAAAGTGGCCCCCTGCGACTCACCTTTCCGATGTGCAAGCCGGTCTGTGATCATCCCATAGCTTCTTTACTCTCAACGACGCATGATAAAGAATCACATCTCATGCATCTTATGGAAAAACTATTAACCGGACTGTCGCCGCGCCAATCCCAGCAGGAAATTATACTTTCTTCTTCAGGTGCGGTTATCGGTATAGGGCTGGTTGCATGGGTCAGCTACCACCTTGTCGACAGTCACGCCCTGCCTTTTATCGTTGCATCCATGGGTGCTGCTGCTGTATTGCTCTATGCCGCACCGCACAGTCCGTTAACAAGGCCCTGGTCATTTGTTGGCGGCCACCTGGTATCCGCTGCCGTAGGTGTCACCTGTGCGGCATGGATTCCCGATCTGTTTCTGGCCAGCGGGCTGGCGGTAGGGCTGGCTATCTTTGCCATGCATCAATTGAATTGCCTGCATCCACCCGGTGGAGCCGCTGCATTGGTCGCCGTCATCGGTGGTGACCAGATTCATTCGCTGGGTTATTTCTACGTACTGGTTCCTGTCGGACTGAACGTGTTGATTCTGGGCAGCGCTGTCTGGCTGACACGTGTGTTGCTTGCGCAAAGACAACAAGCCAAAACATTTATACCCTACCCTGATACACATGAAGAGTATGAGCTGCCCAATACCGTCCCGTTTTCGAATGATGACCTGAACAGCGCATTACAGGAAATCAACACCTATATTGACGTAACCATTGAAGATTTAAATGATATCTATACCCGTGCCACTTCATTCGCCCATCAACGCAGTCTGGGAAGTATGGAATGCCGGGATATTATGACACATCAGGTCGTTACTGTTGAATTTGGTGACAGCCTGAAAGATGCCTGGACACTGATGCAGCAGCACAACATCAAAAGTCTGCCGGTTATCAGCAGGGTCCGACGGGTAAACGGCATCATCACCGTTAGTGATTTCAAGCAGGAAGCCGCACAGTTTCCCGGAGAAACGATTGAAGAACGTCTGAAAATACTGATAAAACCCACTTCAGGCATAAGTTCGAGCAAAGCCGAAGTGGTTGGACAGTTGATGACATCCCCTGTCATTACGCTGCCGGAAGATGCACATGTTAGCGAAGCCGTCTCGATATTCACCGATAAGGGGATCAGCCATATCCCTATACTGAACCACGAACGACGGCTGGCCGGCATGCTTTCACGTACTGATGTGGCACGTTCCTTGCGTTCATCCGGCACAGTATAGAAGGCAGGGACTCACCCTGCCTTTGTATGCGCGCGACCCTGTAGCCGGACAGTTGTTTCGTCGCGGTTTCAATTACCCTTCCCGATAAAAAAAGCGTATAATCCAGCTTCGAACAGGAGATACGTGATGGACAGTCTGTTCATAATCGCGGCAGCAACAGTGATTGTGCTGGTGGTATTTGATTACACCAACGGTTTTCATGATGCCTCCAACGTCATTGCCACGGTCATTGCGTCACGTGCCATGACACCGGCTCAGGCTGTGCTGGTGGTCGGTTTCTTTGAATTTCTCGGTCCCCTGCTCGGCGGTACTGCAGTAGCTGACACCATTGGCAGTTTTGTCGATATTTCCGATCTGCAATCACTGCCGGCTACGGTCATCATCCTGTGTGGTGTGGTGGCAGCAGTGGCCTGGAATATCATCACCTGGCGATTCGGCATCCCTTCATCATCCTCGCATGCTCTGGTTGGCGGTTTAATCGGCGCTGTGCTCGTTTCCGCCGGCAATGAACATATCGTATGGGGGTTGAATGAACTGGGTCATGGCCATGTGATCGGTGTCTTCAAAGTGCTGTTCGCACTGCTGATCAGTCCGGTGATCGGTTTCTGGGTCGGTTTTATGATTCACCGCTGGATGGGCATCCTGTTACGTGGTGCCCACCCGCAGGTGAACCGCAATCTACGCCGCAGTCAGTTTTTCACCACGGCAGCGCTGGCCTTTGCCCATGGTGCCAACGATGCCCAGAAAAGCATGGGCGTCATTACGCTGGTGCTGGTACTGGGCGGCTTTATTCCACAGTTTGAAGTACCCTTCTGGGTCGTACTGTTGTGCGCTGTAGCCATCACGCTGGGAATTATGTCCGGTGGCTGGCGTATCGTGCGAACTGTCGGCTTCGGCATCTACAAAATCCGACCTCTGCACGCCGTCAATACCCAGATCACTGCCGGTGTGATCATTTTTTCTGCCGCCATGCTGGGGGGGCCTGTATCCACAACCCATGTGGTCAGCTCATCCATCATGGGCATTGGTGCATCGGAACGCCCGCGTTCGGTTCGCTGGGCCAAGGCCAGGGATATTATCAGCACCTGGGTTATTACTATCCCCGGTGCTGCGCTGATTGCCGCAGCCAGTTATCTGTTGCTGGGGCAGCTGCTTTTATTGGAAAGTTAACATGGAATAACAATGCACCTGCACGGGTTTTCCACCCCATGACAAGTTTCATGGACTGGAAAAATCCATACGCGTTAAGGAGAACAACAGGAGAACAATATGAACACGCCAGTCAGCTACTTAAAAAAACTGATCGACAGGATAATACCTCCCATGCCGGACTTTTTCTCTCTGATCAATGAACAGTGCGAACTTTGCGTACAAACCATGGCTGTGTTTGTAACCTATATGGAAAGCGGCGATGCCAGCAAGGCAGATCAGATTCGCCACATGGAGAAACACGGTGATGCACTCAAGCAACGCAACAGCAAAATCCTGAACCGGGCGTTTACTACACCGATGGACAGGGAAGATATTCACGATGCCATCACCAGCATTGACGAAATCATGAACTATGCAAAAACAACCGTGCGGGAACTGGAGGTGCTCGATTTACAGCCGGATCAGTACATGCTCGAAATGGCGATTGAATTGAGAGACGGCACCGAGGCGCTGCAGCGCGGCTTTGCCATGCTGTCCAGCAATCCTTCTCATGCTGAAGATGATGCGCTGGCTGCACGCAAGGCAGAACGCCGGGTTGAACGCGTATACAGACAAGCCATTGCACACCTTTTTCGGCCTGATGTCGTGCTGGAGAAGGTGCCCGGCGATGACGGGGGGTCCGAACATCATCAACTGGCACTCACTATGATTGATATATTCAAACATCGGGAAATCTATCGCCACATGTCAAACGGTGCGGATAAACTGGCGCATACGGCAGACAAGCTAAATGACATTATTGTCAAAATTTCCTGATTCATTTGTCAATCGGATTATATTTTGCTTTACACAGATGGACATAAAACAGGAAAGATTCATATTTCGCACATGCGTCGTGACTCAATTTATACTTCGGATATTCATAACAACGGATTCGTCTTTGATGACAAGGTAGCGAGCGTTTTTGCCGACATGATCCGTCGCTCCGTGCCCGGTTACGGACAGACCTTACAGATGGTGGAATTGTTGGCTCACGAATATGCGCAGGACGGTACCCGACTGTACGATCTGGGCTGTTCGCTTGGCGCTGCCACGATGGCTTTGAATCGCGGTGCCGCCGGTAAGGCATGCCACATTATCGGGGTGGATAGCTCCCCTGCCATGGTTGATCGCTGCAGGACAATGCTGCACGGCGAAACCGTGGAAATTCTTTGTCAGGACATCCTGGAGACCGACATCAAAGATGCTTCGGTGGTAGTATTAAATTTCGTACTGCAATTTATCGCCAAAGAGGAACGACTCGAACTTATTGCGAATATTCATGAAGGGCTGCATGAGGGTGGCGTACTGATCCTGTCCGAGAAAATTGCTTTTGATGATGCAGATGAAAACCGTCGACAAACCGAACTGCATGAGGCATTCAAACGGGCGCAGGGCTATTCGGATATGGAGATCAGCCGCAAACGTACGGCGCTTGAACATGTGCTGATACCGGAAACACAGGCTGTGCATCATGCCCGCTTGAAGCAGGCCGGTTTTTACACATCGAACACGTGGTTCCAATGCTTTAATTTTGTTTCAATGATCGCCGTGAAATGAGGACATATCAGCAACGAGAATCGACAAAACTGAAAAAAAATCTGTCCAACTCACCACTGGCTGACTTTACAGATGAGCTGCTGGCGGTAAATGAAACGGGTTGGCAAAACATCCTTAGGCATGGCGACCTGAATCGCTGGCAAAACGGCTTTGAAGCCTTGCCTGATGTCATGCCTTCGAAAATCTGTCTGGATACCCCGGCAGTGAAAATCGGAACTGCTGCCGATACATCAATACCAGCAGAAACCATCGAATCAGCACTGCAACAGATGCACCCGTGGCGCAAGGGACCGTTTGAACTGTTCGGCATACATATCGATACCGAGTGGCGTTCAGACTGGAAATGGGATCGCCTGAAAGATGCTATCAGCCCGCTACAGGGGCGTACGGTACTCGATGTCGGCTGTGGTTCCGGCTATCACCTCTGGCGCATGCTGGGCGCAGGCGCCGAACTGGCACTCGGGATTGATCCTACACCGTTGTTCTCCATGCAATTTGCAGCCATCAAACGCTACCGGCCCGATGCGCCGGTATTTATTCTGCCGGTCGGCATTGAAGCCATGCCAGCCAATATGGGCTGTTTCGATACTGTGTTTTCCATGGGAATTCTCTACCACCGCCGCTCGCCGATTGATCATCTTGTTGAACTGAAATCGCTATTGAACAGCGGCGGCGAACTGGTGCTGGATACGCTGGTGGTTGGAGGCGATGAAACCCGCTGTCTGATGCCACACGGGCGTTATGCCAAGATGCGTAATGTGTGGTTTATTCCGTCTGTAGATATGTTGAAACTGTGGCTGCAACGGGCCGGTTTCAAAAACATAAAAGTGATAGATATCAGTGCCACCAGACTTGAAGAACAACGAAGTACCGAATGGATGCGATTCGAGTCACTGGCTGATTTTCTCGACCCGAATAATTCCAGCCGCACCATCGAAGGCTACCCAGCCCCCGTTCGGGCCATGATGACAGCCTCCACCTAACGCGCATGGAACTTTTCCACCCCATGCCATGAAACAGTAACATGGCGTGCAAAAGTTCCATGCAACCGCGTTGTTTGTTTCATGTTAATGAAAAAGGCGGGGCAAAAGCCCCGCCTGTCTTGAATATCAGCTCTATAATTACGGCAGTACAGATACCTTATTCATCACATCGCCCTGCTTGATCTGATCGACGACATCCAGGCCTTCCACAACCTGTCCAAAGATGGTGTATTGACCATCCAGGTGCGGTTGCGGGCCGAAGCAAATGTAGAACTGGCTACCGGCAGAATCAGGGCTGGCTGAACGCGCCATCGCGACAGTACCACGCACATGTTTGCGAGCATTGAACTCGGCTTTGACTTTATAGCCGGGGCCGCCTCTGCCCGTTCCTTCCGGGTCGCCGCCCTGCGCCATAAAACCGGCAATCACCCGATGAAACTTCAGACCATCATAAAAACCTTTGCCAGCCAGTGCCTTGAAATTAGCCACAGTATTCGGGGCTGTATCAGGATACAGTTCGATCAGAATCTCGCCATGCACCGTTTCGATTTTAATATGATTTCCCTCAGGAATATCCTTATCACCCGCCTGCGGCGCTTTTGTAAAAAATCCCACGCTATTCTCCTTTGCTTCCGTATTTTGAGCTGTATTAATCTGACTGATAAACAACACACCGACAAATACAAAACCCAGAATAAGATAGTTGTTTCTCTTCAATTTTGACTCCTGCCTCTTTCGATTCTTCTCTGTCACAAAAACATCTTCTGTGCAGACGGCATAATTTTATCCGGATGCAACACCATATGTCGCATGCCCCCCTTCAGCATGCCGGTTCCCAACAATGCACTCCCAGCGAATACTGCCACATTTTTTTCGCCTGCATCCACGTCAGTATCCTTAAGCTGAATACGTTGCCCCTGTAAAAAACGTCTGGCTTCTTCATCTGCCAATGTCAAACGATCAAAATCACGTAGCCATTGCGGCAAAGGTACCAGGCATGATTCCTGACCGGCAATCAACTGCTCAGGGGTCACCATCATCTCCTCCGGCCAGCCACCGGTAGAAATGCGTCGCAAATTGGTGACGCAACCGCCCATGCCCAGGCTCTCACCGATATCGCGAGCCAGTGAACGAATATAGGTGCCTTTGGAGCACGATACTTCCAGCGTGACCGATGGAAACTCGAATGAGATCAAACTGATCGCGTGAATGGTGACACGTCTGGGCTGCATCGCCACATGTTTGCCCTTGCGGGCCAGATCATGTGCACGTTTGCCATCAATGCGAATAGCCGAATACGCCGGCGGCACCTGCTCGATCTCACCGCTGAATCCGGGCAGCACCGCTTCCAGTTGCATGCGACTTATTTCCGTATCAAACCGGGCACAAACTTCGCCTTCCATATCAAGCGTATCAGTCTGGCAAGAAAGATCGAAACTGACACGGTACGACTTTTCGGCATTCAGCCCCATTTCTGCAAATCGTGTCGCATCACCCAGTAACACAGGCAGCATGCCTGTAGCCAGGGGGTCAAGCGTGCCGGCATGGCCTGCCTTGATACGTTTCTGCCCCGGTCGGGAAAATAACCGAATTACTTCATTCACAGCACGACGTGATGTCCAGCCGCAGGGCTTGTCGAGAAAAATAATGCCGGTTATATTATTGTCTGAAGTCGCCACGACAGTGGTTATACGAAAACCTTGTCGACCACCTGCTGAATCCTCTCGCAGACCTGCTGCATTGATCCCCGCAAGACACAGCCGGCTGCATAAGCATGTCCGCCACCGCCAAGCGAAGCAGCCAGATCACCGACATTGGCCCATGTCTTGCCTCTGAAGCTGACCTTCCAGCAGTCACTATCATGTTCATCCACACGCATAAACACAGCCACTTCCACGCCATCGATACTGCGCGCAGAATCAATCAAACCTTCGGTATCTTCAACATCCGCGCCGGTCTGCCTGTAAATATCCTGATCGACATAAATCCATGCCGAGCGACCATCGTTTTTGATCTCCAGCGTCGATAGACAGGCGGTCATCATCTGCATACCGGCCAGCGAACGGCTTTCGTACACATGCACTGTGGTCGGCCACGGTTTGGCACCCGCTTCAATCAGGGAAGCCGCCATGCGATACACTGCAGGTGTGGCACTGGCCAGCCGAAAGCTGGCTGTATCAGTCATTACTGCCGTATAGATTGCCGTTGCACTGGTGGCCGTAAGCGGAGCCTGCATGGCCAGCATCAGATCGAATATCATGGCTCCGGTGGCACAGTACCGTGCTTCCACCAGGTTGATATCGCCGAACTGTTTATTGCTGGCGTGGTGGTCGATATTCAGCAGGGTCGCTCCGGCAAAGAAAGATTCGGGCATGCCCAAACGTCCGAATGCACCGCAATCCAGCGCGACAATCAGGTCGGCAGTCTGTGTGCCGCTCCAGTCGCCCTGCCCGACCTGGTCGGCATGCTCCAGAAAGCGGTAGATGCGTGGAACACCGTCCCGGTTGTGCATACTCACCTGTTTTCCGGTTGCAGAAAGAAAATCATACAGCGCCTGCTGGGCTCCGATACCGTCCCCGTCAGGATTGCAGTGGGTAATTAACATGATGCGTTCAGCCTGTTCAATCGCATCAATCACCGGACACCAGTCTACATCGCTGAGTAACGGTTGCATCGGATCTTGTATGGATGTATTCATGGTCTTTCCAGGTTTCTCAGCATCTGCAATACATCGCCTGATTTCTCAAAAGCGGTATCCCAGTGGAACTGGATTTTCGGCAGCCGGCGCCTGGTCAGCGCACGGCGCAGTTCATGTTCAAAGTGTGGAGCCATGCGATTAAGCGCCTGCAGACAAACATCCGGGTCGCTTTCACCGTTGTGATAGACCCAAATTTTCAACAACTGACGACCGGATGCTTCCACCCGGGTAATGCTGACGCCGTGAAATCGCGGGTCTGCAACATCGCGCAGCAACAATGTCGAAAGCAAGCGTTGTATATCAGCAAGAAATCGCTGCTGACCGGCAGGGTTAGCACGCATCACAAAGTATATTCACGATAATCAGAGTGTCGCCGCCACTTCTTCAATGACATAAAATTCGAAGGTGTCGCCCTCTTTTATATCATTGAATTTTTCGACACTCATACCGCATTCATAACCGGCTTTCACTTCTTTCACATCATCCTTGAAGCGGCGTAGCGATGCCAGTACACCATCGTACATCAGCACGCCATCGCGCAGTACACGCACATGTGAACCGCGCGTCACATAACCATCGGTCATATAACAACCGGCCACAGCGCCCACCTTCGGTGCCTGGAATACTTCGCGCACTTCGGCAGAACCGGTCACCTTCTCCACTTCATCCGGTGACAATACGCCGGCCATGGCCGCTTTCACTTCATCGATGGCATCATAAATCACCTTGTAGAAGCGGATATCCACGCCCTCAGCTTCGGCCACTTTCTTGGCCTTGGATTCGGGACGGACATTAAAGCCGATAATAATAGCGTTGGATGCCGAGGCCAGCATGACGTCGGACTCGGTAATGCCACCGATTGCCTTGTGTACGATTTTCACCTTCACTTCATCGGTGCCGGCCTTGACCAGCGATTCAGCCATCGCTTCAACAGATCCGGTCACATCACCCTTGATCAATACAGGTACTTCCTTGATACCACTCTGCATATTGGCAAACAACTCATCCAGACTTGCCCGTTTCTGGGCTTCTGCACCGAGTTCACGCTCTTTATCCTTGCGATAACGAACAATATCGCGCGCCTGCTTTTCATTTTCGACCGCAAAAATCTCCTGGCCTGCCTCGGGTACGGAATCGAGTCCGAGCAATTCAAACGGAATGGACGGCCCTGCAGTACGATGCTGCACGGCATTTTCATCAAGAATGGCACGCAAACGGCCGGTTGCCGAGCCCACCACCACGGTATCCCCCTGATGGAAAGTACCATTCTGCACCAGTACGGTCGCCACAGGACCACGCCCTTTATCGAGACGTGATTCAACCACGATACCCTTACCACGACGCTTCGGATTGGCTTTCAATTCCAGAATTTCAGTCTGTAATGCCAGCATTTCCAGCAACTCATCCAGCCCCTGACCGGTATGTGCCGATACCTGTACAAAAATCGTATCTCCACCCCACTCTTCAGGCACAACCTCATGCTCTGCCAATTGACGCATCACCTTCTCAGGGTCTGCACCATCTTTATCCATCTTGTTGACGGCCACAATCATCGGCACATTGGCTGCACGGGCATGATTGAGTGCTTCCACCGTCTGCGGCATGACACCGTCATCAGCCGCCACGACCAGCACGGCCACATCAGTCATGCTGGCACCGCGGGCGCGCAGACCGGTAAAGGCTTCATGACCCGGCGTATCAATAAACACTACCCGCTCATCACTTTCCAGTTTGACCATGTAAGCACCAATATGCTGGGTAATACCGCCAGCTTCACCTTCAGCCACATTGGCTTTTCGCAAAGCGTCCAGAATCGAAGTCTTGCCGTGATCGACATGCCCCATCACTACCACGACCGGAGGGCGTGGTTCCAGATCAGCTTCATCATCTTCCGACACATCTTCGACCAGCACATCTTCAACAGCTGCGGCATTAATCAGCTTGGGCTTATGGCCGAATTCTTCAATAATCAGTGCAGCAGTATCTCCATCAACAGCTTCATTGACTGTCGTTGGATTGCCCATTTCAAACAGCTTTTTGACTACTTCAGCGCTCTTGATAGCCATCCGGCTGGCCAGCTCGGAGACCAGAATCGGATCAGTAAATTCAACGGTTCGTACTACAAAAGCTTCATCATCCTTGCCAATCAAGCTGCTGAATCGTTTGGAGCCGCTACCGCGTGCCAGTCTGGCCTGGCGCTCTTCCTCTTCAGGCGACAGAATCTCATGGCGTTTGGCTGCATATGCACGGCGTGCTGCTTTTTCTGCCGGGGATAAACGGCGCTGAGGACGTGCGCCACCCGGACCACGACGACGAGGCTGCGCTCCAGGTGGCGGAGGTGCACCTGCACCCGGTGCCACTGCGACCGAAGGCGAACGTCGTGTACCGACCTGGCCGGCACCAGCACCAGACCTGTTATCCGGACGCTGCTGCGGGCGATTAGCGCTTCTTCGCTGCGCGGCACGATCCTCTGAAATCTTTTTCTCAATCTGCTTTACTGTGGATTTCGGCGCTTTCATTGCCGCAATCTGAGCCGGCGTCAAACCACGCCGTATTGTTGTACGTGGCCCTTTGTGCGCAGGCTTGGCTGCACCCCTTCCGGCACTGGATGCTGGCCCACCTGTTGGTCTGCCTGTTGGTCTGCCTGTTGGTCTGCCAGTCGGTCGGTCTGTAGCCGGCCTGTCTTTAGCTGATCTACCCGCGTCCTGACTGGACGCCGTGCGCTTGGCAGCGGCTTGACTGGCAGCAGCTGCCTGCTTGTTGGAAACCGCAGCTGCAGCCCGTCTTGCCGCCTCACCAGCTTTTTTAACCGGCGCTTTCGGTGTTGATGGCGTCTTTGCCTCAGGTTTGGCCGCAGATGACATTGCAGACTTCTCCTGCTCAGCTTTTGCTAAATCCAGCTTCTTCTTGTCAATAGCTGCTGCAGCACGCTGGGCAGGTGTCATTGATTTCGTCGTGGCCGGGACAACAGGCTTTGCAGCAGTTTGATCCACGGCAGTCGATACAGGTTTGGCAACATGCGCTACATGACGACGACGCACTGCCACCTGTACAGTCCGGCCCCGCCCTTCCACCTGGGCTCCGCTACGTGCTTGGCCAGCTACCATCGGTCGGTTCAGTGTTAATGTTTTACCGCCGGACTTTTTGGCATCCGGACTCGCCGCAGATTTGATCGCGCTGCGGATTTTTTTCTGGTCATCCGTATCCAGTGTGCTGGTCGGCCCACTCACAACCACATTGCAGCGTACTGCGATGCGCTGAATTTCAGCAGCATCTACGCCCAGTTCTTTTGCCAAATCTAGAATACGTTTTGCCATCTGTTCTTATTACCCTGATACCTTTGATTGATGGCATATTGCCGATACCATCATCTTTCTTCGCCTTTTATACATCCGGTTATACTTGCCAACCAAATACAATATACATTTAACCTGTTCGCTGTTGCAGCAGTTACGCCCGCAGCATCTATCGCAACAACAGCAACATCATCTCGTCCAAACATCTCACCCAGCCATTGTCTGGACGGAACGTTTGTCAGCACCGATGCCGCACCCGCCCGGGCTCTTTTTTCCAGCCCGTCGTCAATCTGACGAACCAGGGCATCTCCCGCATCCCTGGCCCTGAGCAACAACAGCGGCACATTATTCCATAGTCGATGCATCACTGCATCCCTGCCTATGGCTGCCGAGGTGCGCTGACGCGTGAACATCCGCTTCAGTTGTTGTTCCAGCATGGATACCATACGCTGCCGCAAACGTTCCTGTTGCGGCAGATTTACCCTGAATTTCGCCTTCAATGGCTGCAGCCTTCTATCATTCATATCAGTCAGGCAAGCCTCACGCATACAATGATATACACCTCGACCGGGTGCCTTTTGCAGCACATCCGGCCAGATTTCACCGTCACCATCCACCACCAGACGTAACATCTCCTGCTTGGGGAATGATGCCCGGCAGATCATGCAACGTCTGAGAGGTGACCGGGAGCTGATCACCTTACATGCGTGGCCCGACTCAAGCTTTGACTCAGTCAAACCAGCCAGCGGCTTCACGCGCGGCAAGAATCAATGCTTCCGCCTGTTCACGACTCAAGCCCTCAATATCTTCAATCTCATCGATTGCCGCATCAGCCAGCGCATCCACGCTCACCATATCACGGGCAGCCAGCTGTTCAGCGATCTCGCGGGTCATGCCGCTCAGATCAAGTAATGACACGGCAGATTCACCCTCTTCTACGGAGTTTTTCTGCAAAGCCTGATCAAGCAATGTATTGCGAGCACGATTCTGCAATTCTGTAGCCACTTCAGTATCAAGCCCTTCAATGCCTGCGATATCAGCCACATCACAATAAGCCAGCTCTTCCATGCTGTAGAAGCCTTCATTTACCAGCACAGCAGCAAAATCCTCATCGACATCGAGTCCTTCCATGAAGATGGACTTGGCCTTGGCAACCTCTTCGTGGCGGCGCTCTTTCTCGTCACCGGTACTCATCAATTCGATTTTCCAGCCGGATAGTTCGGAAGCCAGACGTACATTCTGGCCACGACGGCCAATGGCAATGGCCAGATTCTCTTCGCTGACAGCCACTTCAATCGTATTGGTCGCCTCATCCACCAGTACACGCTCAATCTCTGCCGGTGCCAGTGCATTAATCACAAAGGCAGCCGAGTCATCAGTCCATTCAATAATATCGATTTTCTCGCCATGCAGTTCATTAACTACAGCCTGAACGCGTGCTCCACGCATACCGACACAGGCTCCCACCGGGTCTACTGCGGGATCAGTGGAAATCACAGCAATTTTACTGCGTGAACCCGGATCACGGGCAATGGCCTGAATAGATACCGTACCATCCTGAATTTCAGGCACTTCCTGTTCAAACAGGCGCAACACCATGCCAGCATCCGAACGGGATACAAACACCAGCGGTCCCTTGGACTGGTTGCGTACTTCGCGCAAATACACACGCACGCGATCTCCCTGCCGGAATGTTTCACGCGGCAGTAAATCCTCGCGATACATCACGGCTTCACCGCGACCCAGATCAACATAGACATTGCCACGTTCGACTCGTTTAACAATACCGGTAATCAACTCGCCCACACGTGGTTCGTACTCTGCAATAACGCGATCGCGCTCCGCTTCACGGATTTTCTGATTAATCACCTGTTTGGCTGTCTGGGCCTCGATGCGACCCAGTGTAATTGGAGGTAATGGCTCACGGAATTCACTGCCAATCTCGGCATTGGCATCCAGCTCCTTGCCCTGGTCCAGCGTCAGGTCGTTGAGTTCTTCTTCAACTTCCTCAACTACAGTGCGCACATGAAACAGACGAATTTCGCCAGTTGTACGATCGATCTCAGCAACTACATTCTTGCCTGGATAGGTTCTGCGCGCCGCAGTTTTAAGCGCCTGTTCCATCGCTTCCAGCACCAGCTCACGCTCAACTGATTTTTCGCGTGCAACGGCATCCGCTACCTGTAACATTTCTACATTCATGACTGCATTCTCACTACTCCGACTCTACTTTTAATGACATCGAAAACTTCATTCATGGTCTTTTTTTATCCTGCGGAAAGCGAAAACCCCGGCCTTCACTTTCCTGATAAATCAACAAATCACAATACAACCTGCTGATTTGTTTAACTCTTGCGGGACACTTCTTTCCAGTTGATTGCCCGCACTACTTTGCTAACCTCGGTCATATCAATTACTGCTTCGTGATTATCTCTGCTTTTGCGCCCTTCAATCAACAGTGTAAATCGAACACCGTTTTCTGATTTTACAGGCCCGAGATTTCTTCCTTCCTGACTGGTGCCATCCATAAACTGGACTTTAACCCACTCATTCTGATGACGACTGAAATCAGCCTCACTTTGCAACGGCCAGTCCAGCCCCGGTGAAGTCACCTCGAGCCGGAAAGCGCCAGGAATCAGATCTTCCGCATCCAGTTGTAATGCCAGCCCGCGACTGATTCGTTCAAGTCCATCCGAATCCATGCCTCCGGCCCGATCCACAACCACCCTGAGTAGCTGGCTGTGACCACCACTGCCAAGACTGATTTTCAGAATATCCACACCCAGTTCATCAGTAATCGGTTGCAGCAATGATTCAATGACAGATTCCAAAGCTTAGACCACCTTCAAAAAACAAAAAAAGCGAGCCGCAGCTCACTTTTCAACGGGGCGAACAATAAACATTGCTGTCTAATAAAGCAATAAGTAAAGCCCATGGCAAAAAACAGAATCAACCACGATGACGTGGCGAACCACCACTACATCAACAACTTACCATCAGGCAGGTTTTTTCCTGTGCCAGACATTAAAAAATACCGCCAGCACAAGGCCGAACAGCCCGCCCAGCACAGCCAGCCCACCCAAAGCGGCCGTGCCCATCAAATAAGTCGGTATACCATCGCCGCCATGCGGCAATGCCCGAACCTCGGAAATATCATACATTAACAGCACCGCACCCAGCACAACAATAATACTGTAGATGCGTATCTGCCGTTGCCAGGTCGCCTTGGCCTTGTCGTGGAGACACGCTTTGCACATCTTCTTCATGCCAGATATTTCGACACCACATGAGGAGCAGATAATCATAATTCACCTCGCACACGCAATCATGCTGGAAAACAACGCAAAAATGCAAGCGTTTTTTTATAAATTGTTTTATAAATGTTCTTTCATGCTCCG
>JAUZQH010000180.1 GCA_030951065.1 Mariprofundus sp.
ATTCACACACGTTCCCCTTTCAGCAGCTCAACAAAACGCAGGGCATGATGTTCGATTTCAATCACAAAACGATCCACACGGGATTCATAATAACGATATGCGACCATCGATGGAATCGCAACTGTCAGACCAAATGCAGTCGTATTCAAAGCCTTGGAGATACCACCGGCCAGAACGTCAGCCTTGCCCACACCCACAATCGAAATCTGCTGAAATACTTCAATCATACCAACCACGGTACCCAACAGCCCCAGTAACGGAGCAATCCCGGCAATCAAACCAAGGATACCGATGAATCGATCCAGATGTGCAACCTCCTGACGCCCGGTTTCTTCCAAAATCTCTTTCATGACAGCACGGTGAACACCACGATTGGACAGTGCCACCCAGAGAATACGGCTCATGGCCGTATTATTATTTTTACAAATCTGCATGGCCTGTTTGACATCGCTTTCCCGCACAGCCTTTTCGATCTGCTGTACGTCCGACAAAGGAATGACCACCGAACGCCGCAAACTCCAGCTGCGCTCGAAAATAATGGTCAGAGATAATAACGATACCCCCAGAAGGATGTACATTACCGTGCCGCCCTGTTGGATAAACTCTAACACTTATGCCTCCATACCGGCAGCTATTCTGATGACGCCGCCACAGTTGGCGGCAATTATGAATAGGGCACGGCAAAAGTCATCATCACAAACTGTTCCTGCATCATGACTTCCACCATAGCAATGCCAATTCGCGTCTCATTGGGCTATTCTGTTGTCCGCCCGCCTGTTGCCAGCCGGACTGCCACTGCGATACTTCAGCCGATGCATCTCCGTTCATCCAGCGCAACAACAACGCGCCGTCGGCTGTATTTCGCACATCAGCCCCGATGGCACGATATCGACTGATAACTGCCTGACTGGGGAAACCATAACGGTTGGCAAACCCTGTCTGGGCAATGGCTATTTTCGGATGCAATGCATTCAGGAAGGCCATCTGGCTGGAAGTGTTGCTACCATGATGCGGCATCAACATAAAACCGGTTTTTTCCAGTCCGGCTCTGATCAATGCGGTTTCCGCTTCCGATTCGATGTCACCCGGCCAGAGCAGGTTTGCGTGGTTTGACAAACGCACAGCCAGCACCAGTGATGTATTATTGGTATTGGCCGGATCGAAGGATCGTGGAGGCCACAGCACAGATAACCGGGCTATATCCGATTGTGAACCATCCCCCAATTCAATGCCATCACCTTTGGCCAGCCAGCGAACCGGTATACCGTGCCCGTTTGCATATGCCTGTATGGCTTTAACCCGCTTATCCATGCGGGCTGAAGGCACATCCGGCAGCCAGATCTGGCCGACACTGTTCAGAGCTTTCATCAACGACAGTGCCCCACCAAGGTGGTCAGACTGTGCATGGGAAAGTGCCAGCACATCAATATGTGTGAACCCCAAATGACGTAAGCCTGTCGCCACAGTAGTACCGCCATTGAATCGACTGCCTTTTCTTCCCGGAGCATCCATGACAATCACATACCTGCCCGGCAACAACAGTGTGGAAGCAGCGCCCTGGCCAACATCCCAGACAATCCATTGCGGAGTCTGGACATCGGATTCCATCAGCACGAAGCCCAGCCATGCTGTCAGCACCAGGCTTGATAATAATGCTGCTGGCAACCGTTTCTGTTGCAATAACCATCGACCACTCAGCAACATGCCAACCATATACAGCAAACCTACCCAGACAGGCGGATGAATGGCCCACAACTGGCCAGCCGGCAGATTTGACAATATCGTTAACCAGTTCATCCCCCAACTGACTGCAAAACCGGCGACCTGCATCAGGCTGACAGCCAGCGTGTCCATCCCTGCCAGCGCCATCAGTTCAGCAAGCAGGCCAGCCGGTATCACAATCAGGGCATATAAAGGCACCATGACCAGATTGGCTGCCAGGGTATAAACCGGAATGCGTCCGAATGTCGTCACAATCAATGGCAAGGTAGCCAGTGTGGCCAGTAGTGAGATCCATATCAGTATCTTTCCGGCGCGGAGCAACCGCGATGTCCATGATCGCGTTTCATCCTGATGCGCTTTCACCGCCCACAACAGCAAGGCGGTTGTGGCAACAAATGAGAGCCACAGGGACAACGATGTAATTGCGGATGGATCAAACAGCAGAATCAGGGCCAGTGCCGCCAGCAGGGTATTGATCGGTTCGCTGCGCGATGCCAGACACCATGCCAGGGCTGCTGCGGCCAGCATCGTGGCCGCCCGAATGGCAGGCAATGGCCAGCCTGCTATCGTCCCGTAAGCTGCAGCAGCCAGGCAACCGCAGATCAATGAAATATTTCGAACCGGAAAACGGATAATCCATGCTTCCCGCCGGGTCAGCACAAACCAGACCAGTGCAAACACAAAAGTCGCAGCCATACCGATATGCATCCCGGATATTGCCAGCAGATGCGCAGCACCCGTGGCGGAAAATACATGACTGGCCTGCTCCGTCAGCTGTGACCGCTCGCCCAGTAATACAGCCTGTAAAACACCGCCATCGTGAACCCCTGCTTCGGCAATAACACGGCGAATCGATTGGCGCTGCTGTTCCAGCCAGGATACGGAGGCATCCGTTATCTCCGGAGCCCCCTTCATACTGCCAATCAGGGCAATATGGTGATCGAAACACCAGGCACGATAATCAAATGCGCCGGGGTTGTTGTAATTGCGCGGCTCATGCCAGCGCACTCGCGCACGAATACTTTGCCCCGCCTGAATATGAAAACCCTGGGTATGATCGGTCTGAAGCTGCACCCTGTTTTCGCCGACCCTGTGCTGATAGAGCAGGGCTTTACCGGACAACCGTATCCTATCCTCACGTTGGATATGGTTTAGCAGGTAGCGGTTGTAACCTGAAAAATGCTGCACCTGTTCAACATCCGCGCTGATCACCATATCACCGGCCAGCCAACCCGCATCCACGTGTACTTGGCTGGCATCCCAGAGCAAATCAGCCATACCCCACAGCGCCCCCAGCATCAGCATCAATGCCGGCAAGCGCTGTTTGAACATGAATAAAGTGATTGTAAAAACGGCCAACACAATCGCTGCTGTAGCGATTCCAAGCATTTCAGTACGCGTCAAAGCCAAACCGGTTATGGCTGACAACAGAGGTACAAGCAGAGGCCATCGCCGGAGATCCATTCCGGCAGTCAACCCAACGGTTTTACCATGAAACAAGCAACGCGCCTGCATGGACTTTTTCCACCCGGAGGTATGAAATATTGCCACCGGATGGAAAAAATCCATGCGCGTTAGTCGGGATAAACCACCCTGCCGCGAATCATCTGGTCACCGTCCATGTCCCGGTGTACGACATCTTTCAGACGAATCGCCTTATCTACCGTCTCCGCGCCTTCACCATCCCACAAGGTCACGGCTTCGCGCCCGCCAATAATGATGGGCGCCTGGTATAACACCATTTCATCACTGAATCCGGCATCAAGAAAGGAAGCGTGCAACCCGCCGCCGCCTTCGAGCAACAACTGCAGATAACCGTCTTCGGCCAAATGCTGCAGAATCGATTTCAGATTGTCGGCCTGTTCCACCTGCACACCGGCATCAGACCATACTTGCGTATATGTATTGTGGCTGCGCACATAAAAACGTGTCGGCGCTTGATCAGACAATAATTTGCAATCCGGAAAAAATGGCGGTGTTTCAAAGCAGAGCACCACCCGAAGCGGCACGTTACCAACCACCTTGCTATCGCGGACAGTCAGCGACGGGTTATCATGATGCAATGTGCCTGAACCCACCAGAATCGCATCACATTCGGCCCGCAGTTCATGCGCATGTTGACGGCATACTTTGCCGCTGATCCATTGCGAATGATGCGTGCGTGTCGCCAGTTTACCATCCAGCGACAGCGCTGCCTTGGCAATCACATAGGGACGTCCCGTGCGCAAATAATGGAAGAATGGCATATTCAGGGCATCCGCCTCATCTGACAGCACACCTGCAGTCACATCAGTACCCGCTGTTTGCAATATATCCGCGCCACCGGCCATCACCGGATTCGGATCGGACGAGGCAAACACAACATGCCGGATCCCGGCTTTGAGAATGGCATCGGTGCAGGCAGGCGTACGCCCGTGTGCGGCACACGGCTCCAGTGTCACATATAATTCGCCGTGTCTGGCTTTCTCTCCGGCCTGTTGTAACGCCACCACTTCCGCGTGTGCATCTCCGGGCCGCACGTGCCAACCCTCGCCAACCACCTCGCCATGATTCACCACCACCGCACCAACACGTGGATTCGGATGTGTTGTACCGATTCCCTTTCTGGCCAGTGCAATGGCTCGCCGCATAAATGTCTCATGATGTGTGTTGACTGCCAAAACCTTACTCCTCCGGGGTGGAAATGAATCCAATAGCAAGCATAGTATATGGCCATGCTAATTACTATATCACCCGCGAAAAAACTGGATTTCAATACGCCTTCGCCTGTCGCTGATTATACGCAGCCCGAGTTACTGGACAGGACTGCAGAGCTGATCGACATCATGCGAAGCAAGGACAGTTTTGAAATTGCCGATTTGATGAAGCTATCAATAAAACTGGCCGACCTGAATATGCAGCGCTATCAGGACTGGCATAGCCCGTTCACACCGGATAACGCCAAACAGGCACTGTTTGCCTTCTCCGGAGATGTCTATCAGGGGCTGGATGCAGGCTCCCTGAATGCGGATGCCATAAGCTTTGCACAGGATCACCTGCGTATTTTATCCGGCCTGTATGGCGTACTGCGGCCACTTGATCTGATGCAGGCATACCGGCTGGAAATGGGAACCAGACTTGCCACTGAATATGGACGCAATCTCTATGAATTCTGGGGTGATTTGATAACAGAAAGCATTAACCGCGCCCTGGCCAGTCAGAATGATGATATTCTGATCAATCTGGCTTCCAGTGAATATTTTTCCGCCATCCATACGACAAACATTCATGGCCGGATCATTACCCCGGTCTTCAAGGAATACCGTAAAGGGGTCTACCGCATTATCAGTTTCAATGCCAAGCGGGCCCGTGGTTACATGAGCCGTTTCATCATCGAAAACCAGCTCACTGAGCCGGAATCCCTCAAAAATTTCGCTGTGGACAACTATGTTTTCAACCGGGAACTCTCATCAGGCGATGAGTTTGTCTTCACGCGCTGAAATAATGCACCCGTTCCGGGCGACTCCTGATCATATGGAGGTCAACATGCCCGGATCACACAAGGATTTCTGTAACACGGATGGATGCCTTGCTATCATTACAATAGTGGCATTAATTACCTTTTACGGAATTGTTTCATCTTTCATTTAATATGCGGCAAACAACATTCCTGCATGGTTATCTTCTTTTTCAAGTTCCCCGAACGGATCAGTCATCTTCCCGTTTATATCCATCATCATGCTCACGGTGCTCGCCTTCACGGCCATAATAACCATCATTATGCGGCAACGGGATATGAACACTCACGCCCGGAACTGGGCTAATACCAACCGAACAACCGGCGGCAATAGAAGTTAGTAATGCTATTAAAACAAGCCTCATGATTTTATCTCCATTGAGAAAGAATGCTGTTTTATACGAACATAAAAATCAACCGAATGCTGCTTCCATGCAGAGAGGAAAATTTCCCGAAACCCGGTAATCCACCTTCAGCATATGACAAAAAGCCCCACCTTCAGGCGGGGCAGAAAATGCTGCATGCATAGAATTCCAAATGTCGGTTATTCAATCCCACTCATCGCCATCCCATTCTTCATCATCTTCTTCTTCATCATCGAATAACGGAATATCTTTCAGCATGTCCGTTTCGGACATGGGAACTTCGGCATTCCATCCTCCCAACTTCACAAATTCAAAAGGTACGAATGCCGGGGTTATAAATTCAGTTGTCATCATACACTCCTTTGTTTAATTCCTCTATCGAGAAATCTATGAGCGTATAAGGCATTTTGATGTCACTTTCAGGTCATCAATATGACAGGCGTTAATACGAAAGGACAGGATTCAATTTGGTTCTTGATTGGTACTCCCAAGGGGAATCGAACCCCTGTTTCCGGCGTGAGAGGCCAGCGTCCTAACCGCTAGACGATGGGAGCATCTTTACGGGGGTGCGATTTGTACTGTGATTCACCGTTTTCGTCAATGTCGGATACAGAGATCAGCAGCGTCTTTTTGCAGACAAAATGTGCGCATGAAATTTCGCACAATCCCCGCAGGAAATTCTGATGCCAATGTGTTAACAGACATAATGCGGGTATGGCATTGGCCGAACCACTGGCTAGAGTGAGCGCGTGACCACCTATCTTCTAAAACGTCTGGCAGGCATGATTCCGTTGCTGTTCGGCATCACGATTATTTCCTTCGGCATGATGCATCTGGCTCCCGGTGAACCCAGCGTGGTCGGGCAGGAATTCAATCCCAAGGTATCCGCCCAGGATATCGAACGTTTGCGCGCCTACTATGGCCTCGACAAGCCGTTGTACGAGCAATACTGGAACTGGCTCGGGCGACTGGCTGTGCTGGATTTCGGACAATCGTTTTCAGCTGATGGCAGATCTGTACTGGATAAAATCGCCGAACGTATCCCGGTTACCCTGTGGATCAATGTGCTGGCCATGCTGCTGATACTCGCCGTGGCGATCCCCATTGGCGTTGCCAGTGCTGTGCGGCGGGATTCGTGGTTCGACAAGGGCATGACTGTCTTTGTGTTTATCGGTTTCGCCATTCCCTCGTTCTGGCTGGGTTTGTTGCTGATGATCAGCCTCGGCGTCAACCTGAACTGGTTACCCATTTCCGGCCTGCATGATTACAGCTGGCAACAGATGGGCTTCTGGCAGCAGCAGGCCGATATGCTGAAACACCTGATCCTGCCTGTTTTTGTCTCTGCCATCGGCGGACTGGCCGGTATGAGCCGCTTTATGCGCACCGGCATGCTTGAGGTGATTCGCGCCGATTATATCACCACCGCACGTGCCATGGGTGTTCCCGAGGGCACCATCCGTTATCGGCTGGCCCTGAAAAATGCCATGTTACCTATCATAACCCTGCTCGGCCTGTCCATACCCGGCCTGATTGGCGGCTCTGTGATTGTCGAACAACTGTTTTCCCTGCCCGGTATGGGTTTGCTGTTTTTTGAATCCGTGCTGTCGCGCGATTATCCGCTGGTCATGGGCATCACGGTGATCGGTGCTGTACTCACCTTGCTGGGAAATCTGATTGCCGATTTATCCTATGCCTGGGTGGATCCGCGTATCCGCCATGGAGCCAAAGGATGATTGCCCCAATACGCAAACTCATGCGCCAATCCCCCCTGATGCTGATTGGTGGCACACTGGTGCTGGGCGTGGCACTGCTGGCACTGCTGGCGCCGTGGATCGCCCCGTACGACCCTACCGATATTGATGTCAGTGTGATTCTGATGCCGCCGTCATGGCAACACTGGTGCGGCACCGACACGCTGGGGCGGGATGTGTTGTCACGCATGCTGTACGGGGCTCGCGTATCGCTGGCGGTCGGATTTGTGGCCGTGGGTATTTCACTGGTGCTGGGGCTGATTCTGGGTGCGGTAGCCGGTTTCTTCGGTGGCCGTACGGATTCCATACTGATGCGTATCACCGACATGGTGCTCTGTTTTCCCACCTTCTTCCTGATTCTTGCTGTCATTGCCTTTCTGGAGCCGTCGATATGGAATATCATGATTGTCATCGGTCTGACCTCATGGATGGGCGTGGCGCGACTGGTTCGTGCCGAATTCCTGAGCCTGAGCCGCCGTGAATTTGTACTGGCTGCATACAGTCTGGGTGCAGGCCCGATTCGACTGATGTGGCGTTACCTGCTACCCAATGCCATGGGTCCGATTCTTGTATCGGCGATTCTGGGTATTGCCGGTGCCGTACTGATTGAATCCGGCCTCTCGTTTCTGGGCCTTGGCGTGCAACCGCCCGATGCTTCCTGGGGTAATATTCTGACCGACGGCAAGGACAATATTCAGATTGCATGGTGGTTATCCGTTTATCCCGGCATGGCGATTTTAACCACCGTACTGGGCTATAACCTGCTGGGCGAAGGATTACGCGATTATTTCGACCCGAAACTGAGACAGTAATGGCAAATATATCTTCCAATTACAATCCTCCCATTCAGGACTACAGGTTTTCACCCTGCGAAACGCTGCCTACTCTGCGGTAAAATGATTCAGGAAATGACACATGACAGATGATACTGCATATATGCGTTTGGCCCTGGAGCAGGCCGAACTGGCGGCTCAGACCGGAGAAGTGCCTGTCGGTGCCGTTCTGGTGCTTGAAGATGGCCAGCTATTCAGCAGTCATAATGCCCCGATCAGCCTGCACGATGCCAGCGCCCATGCGGAAATGCGTGTGATTCGGGCCGCCTGTGCCGCAACACAGAATTACAGGCTGATCGGCAGTTCACTGTATGTGACGCTGGAACCGTGCGCCATGTGCGCCGGAGCTATCATCCATGCCCGCATCAAACGTGTCATCTATGCTGCAACAGACCCGAAAACGGGGACAGTTCAGTCCCTCTATCAACTGCTTTCAGATAAACGCCTGAATCACCAGCCACAAGTAACAGCAGGCATCCTGGCCGATGAGTCCAGTATGATGTTAAAGCAGTTTTTCAAACACCGCAGAAAATGAAATTGTAAACCGACATCACAATGAAAAAATAATATTCTTGCGCCATGCTACTGATGTGAAAGAAAATATGTCTTCTTATAAAATACAATATATTATTGAATTGTCTCTATAATAAAGATATATTATCAGTCATGGACACGCTATTTGAACAACTCATCGCTGATTTTCACGAACGGAGTCTGCCCGAACTCACCCATAGAACTGTTGGTATACCTGCATTACCGGGTAAAATCGATGCGATTATTGGCATGCGCAGAACAGGCAAAACATGGTTTTTATTTCAAATAATACGTCAATATCTCGATCAGGGAATCGCGAAAGAGTCCATGCTCTATATCAACTTTGACGATGAGCGCCTTTTTCCGCTAACAGCGCAGGGGCTTGGGGATATCTCTGATGCTTATTATCGGCTGTATCCACAACATCGGGAGCGACCTTGTTATTTCTTTTTTGATGAAATTCAGAATGTCCCCGGCTGGGAGCATTATCTGCGGCGCCTGGTGGATAGCGAAAACCTGCAAATTGCAGTCACCGGATCTTCAGCCAAATTACTAAGCCGTGAAATTGCCACATCGCTTCGAGGCCGCTCTATCAGTACTGAGATATTTCCTTTCAGCTTCATGGAGACCTTACGCCATGAGGGTATTGTGATTAAATACCCTCTTCGCCCGGGAGCAAAACAACGTGCGCTGCTGGAAAATCGACTGAAAAATTATTTGCGCAGAGGTGGCTTCCCTGAGGTGCAATCGGTCAGTGAGGAATATCACACGCGAATATTACAGGAATATGTCGATGTCGTTGTTTTGCGTGATGTGGTAGAGCGTTATCAGGTCGGTAATATATTGCCATTACGCTATTTAATCCGTCACCTGCTTGCATCACCGGCCACCCTGTTCAGCATCAATAAATTCCATCATAATCTGAAATCGCAGGGCATCTCCTGCGGTAAAAACACGCTGCACGAGTACTTCGAGTATTTAACCGATGCCTATCTCATTTATCCCGTCACCATCCACAGTCGTTCTGTACGGGCAAAACAGGTAAACCCGCGCAAGGTCTATGCCATAGATACGGGCCTTGCCAATGCATTTCGGCACAAACCCCAACCGGATTGGGGACGGTTGCTGGAAAACCTGGTATTTATGGAATTGCGCCGACAAGGATTGAATATTGAATATTATCGAACCGGGCAAGGTTATGAAGTGGACTTCATCGCAACCGGAAACAGTGGGATTCGATCCCTTTATCAGGTGAGCCTGGACATCAGCGATGGAAACACCCGCAAACGGGAAGTTCGGGCATTGATAGCTGCAATGGAAGAAACAGGCCTTTCAACCGCGAAGATTCTGACCTTGCAGGATGAAGAGCATATTGAAACAAATTCCGGAACAATAGATGTTCTGCCAGTTTGGTTGTGGCTGTTAAGGAAACGCTGATTCATTCAGTGGTTCCTAACATGAAACAAACAACGCGGTTACATGGAACTTTTCCACCCCATGCCATGTTACTGTTTCTTGGCATGGGGTGGAAAAGTTCCATGCGCGTTAACAGACACCAAAATTCAGGATAATCTCATCAAGCGTTTTCGTGCGCGAGGCGATATACTGATATGGCAACCCTCCCCAATAAAAAACAACGGCATCACTGATGGAATGATTTACCCAGCAAAAAGAACTCCGATGATGATTTGCGGCTGGCAGCCGGTTTGATGTTTTTGATTTTCTGAAACGAACTGCCGAAATCGCGGCGGAAGGCATCATAACCTTCACCCATGAATGTCTTCATCAGGATATCGCCACCGTTGCGCAGATACTGACGGGCGAAATGCAGTGTCATCTCATTCAGGCCGATCATGCGCATCTGATCGACCAGTTTGTTGCCGCTCATCTCCGGAGCCATATCCGAAACCACCAGATCCACGGCTCTGCCCTGCAGCGCTTCGGCCAGTTTTTGCTGACCTTCGGGCGAATCAAAATCCCCCTGTATCAGTGTGACACCGGTAATCGGTTCCAGCGGCAACAAATCGATACCGATCACCAGACCATCCGGCCCCACCCGTTTGGCCAGCTCCACACTCCAGGAACCCGGCGCACAGCCAAGATCAACAATGACGGCATTTTTTTTGATGACCAGGGCATGCTGATCGAGAATTTCAGTCAGTTTGAACGCAGCACGCGAACGCTTCCCCTCTTTGCGGGCCCGTTTCACATGCGGATCATTGGCATGGCGCTGAAACCATGCCGACGTTTTTCGTGCCGCCCTGCTTTTTGATGATTGTGCCATTGTTACCTCACTACCAACTATCCTGCCACACAGGCAACACCCGTT
>JAUZQH010000181.1 GCA_030951065.1 Mariprofundus sp.
GGTGTAACCAGCCCGACACCTGTGACGACAACGCGTCTGGTCATATTATTCTGCTTTGGCAGCGATATAATCAATGGCGTTCTGAACGCTCTGGATGCCTTCGGCATCTTCGTCCGGAATCTCAACATCGAATTCTTCTTCAAAAGCCATCACAAGCTCTACGGTATCCAGTGAATCAGCACCCAGATCATCTACGAAAGATGAATCAGGGTTGATTTCACCCTCATCAACATTCAGCTGATCGGATACGATTTTAATAATTTTAGCTTCGATTTCTGCAGACATAAGTCCTCCCGAAATTTTTGTAGGTGCGGCTTCTATCATAAGGCCCATATGCGCACAAGTATGAGACTTTTAAAAACTGAAAAACATACCCCGACAACAAGTCTTCAGTTACATGTACATACCACCGTTGACATGCAGCACTTGCCCGGTGATATACCCGGCTGCATCACTGGCCAGAAAACAAACCGCTGCAGCGATGTCTTCCGGCTGACCCAGACGACCCAGTGGAATCTGGCCGGTCAACCGGGCATGTGCATCTTCACCCATATCGGCAGTCATATCCGTGGCAATAAAACCCGGTGCCACCGCGTTAACGGTGATGCCGCGCGAACCAATCTCGCGTGCCAGCGAACGGGTCATGGCTTCCACCCCGCCCTTGCTCGCGCAGTAATTCAACTGCCCCGGATTACCCATAGCTGCGACAACAGATGATATATTGATAATACGACCGCCGCGCGCCTTCATCATCGGGCGCAGTGCCGCCTGCATGGCATTGAATACAGACGACAGGTTGGTATCGATTACCGCATCCCACTCCTCGGCTTTCATGCGCATGGAAATATTGTCACGGGTAATACCGGCATTGTTCACCAGCACATCAAGGCGACCGAAATGTTTGGCCGTATCCCTCACAAAACTCTGAATCTGATCACGATCTGAAACATCAACGGCCTGAGCGGTCACTTCCACCCCGCTTGCATCACGAATCTTCCCGGCTGCCTTATCAATGGTGGTTTGCGTAGTGCCGCAGATTGCCAGGTTATAACCGGCTTCCGCCAATTTACTTGCCACCACAAAACCGATCCCCCGGCTGGCGCCGGTCACCAATGCTGTTTTCACATCACTCATATCCTATTCCCCCGCTATCCCTGCCAGGCTGATCTCCAGCTGTTCCGGGTTCACACTGCTCCCAACAGACATGGCACGCTCGATGCGTTTGACAAGCCCGGACAACACCTTGCCCGGCCCCATTTCCACCGCCTGCGTAATACCGGATGCTGCCAGTTTCTGCACAGTTTCTGTCCAGCGCACCGGTGAAACAAGTTGTGCCACCAGTGCCGCCCGGATATTCGTTATATCCTGCTCAGGTGTTGCACTCGCATTTCCCCATACCGGACATGCTGGCATCTGAATATTAATTTCCTGCAACTGAACAGCCATAGCATCAGCGGCAGGCTGCATCAATGGTGTGTGGGACGGTGCACTAACCGCTAAAGGCAATGCGCGTCTGGCGCCTGCCGCCTTCGCATCCGCCATCATGCGCTCAACCGCCGCTGCATGTCCAGCCACCACAAGCTGACCCGGACAATTATAATTGGCTGCCCATACTTTTTCGCGATCCGAGGAAGCGGACGCACACAGTGCTTCCACCACATCATCGGCCAGTCCCAAAATTGCCGCCATACTACCAACACCGGCTGGAACCGCCTCGGTCATTGCCCGCCCACGAAAGGCCACCAGCTGAACCGCATCCGTAAAATCGATTGCACCTGCTGCTACCAGAGCAGAATACTCACCCAGCGAATGCCCGGCCACCTGTCCGGCTTCCGGACCGCCCAGCTCACGCCACAAACGCAACGTGGCAATCGATGCCGTCAACAATGCCGGCTGCGTGAATTCCGTTTGCCCCAGTTTTCCATCGGCATCATCACGGATTACCGCCGCCATATCGTAACCCAGCGCATCCGATGCCTCTTCCAGTGTCTGCCTGACAACATCAATGCCATCGAAAGCATCCAACATCCCTTTGGACTGGGAGCCCTGTCCGGGAAATAAAAATACAAATTCAGCCACGTTTACACCTTTCATCGTTATTCATAAAAACTCTGAGCACGCTGTAGTAAATGCTTTTGATCGGGATGTTGCTATTTTGACCAGCGGAGCAGATTGGCTCCCCAGGCAAAACCACCGGCAAAGGCTTCCAGCAGAATCAATTGACCCTTCTCAAGGCGACCTGAACGATATAATTCATTCAGTGCCAGCGGCACGCTGGCTGATGATGTATTGCCATGCGAACCCACAGTCAGTGCCACACGATCTATATCCATTTTCAGTTTCTTTGCAGTTGCCTGAATGATGCGAATATTAGCCTGATGCGGCACCAGCCAGTCAATATCGCTGTCACTCAATTCATATTTGGCCAGAATCTCATTCACCACGCCACCCAGTTTGGCAACAGCAACGCGGAACACCTCATTGCCTTTCATCTCAACCGCCGCAGTGCCGGCAGAATCAAGGCTGAAATCAGCCGCTTCATGATTCACCTGTTGATGCACATCCGGGCTGGATGGCGGGTGCGGATGCGTCGCCTTCAACAAATCGCGATACGTACCATCGGCATGCAGTACAGAGCCAATCAATCCGTTTTCTGCATCAGCTTCGCGCGCTTCCAATATAACGGCACCGGCACCATCACCAAACAGAATGCATGTACCGCGGTCAGTCCAGTTAACAATGCGGCTCATCGCTTCCGCCCCAATCAGCAACACGCGCTTGAACATGCCTGCGCGCATCATACCTTCAATCTGGGCCAGCCCGTATACAAAACCCGAGCACACCGCCTGAATATCCCAGGCAGGGAAATCCTTTCCACCGAGTTTGGCCTGTACCACCGTCGCTGTGGCAGGAAAAATAAGATCGGGGGTCGTGGTCGAAACGACCAGCGCATCAATATCATCAATCGTGATGCCGGCATCGGCTAACGCAACTTTGGCCGCTTCAACAGCCATATCCGATGTCATCTGATCTGCTGCGATAATGTGGCGCTTATGGATGCCGGTACGCTCGACGATCCACGCATCCGTGGTATCCACCATCTGTTCCAGCTCGGCATTGGTCAAAACGCGTTCAGGCAAATAGCCGCCAATACCGGTAAGATGAACCGAAGCCAGACTCATATCTCCACCAGTTCCTGCACTGATTCGGCAATATGATCAGTCAGATTTTCACTGACTTCACGACAGGCGACCGAGACAGCACTGACAAACCCGTCAGCATCTGTGCCGCCATGACTCTTGACCACAATACCATTCAGACCCAGCAGCGGCGCACCATTATATTTACCCGGATTAACCGTATCCTTAAAACGCCGCAATGCACTGCGTGCCAGCAACGCACCTGCCTTGGCCACCACACCCGAAGTCAATTCACGCTTCATACTGTTCGCCAGAAATGTTGCTGTTCCTTCCATGGTTTTCAATGCTACATTGCCAACGAACCCGTCACAAACCACCACATCCACATCGTTACCGAACAGGTCGGTGCCCTCAACATTGCCGATATAATTCAGCCCTGATTCGGCCAGTTTGGCAGAGGTCAATTTGATGACATCGGTACCCTTGATATCTTCACTACCGATATTGAGCAGTCCGATACGTGGACTCTGCACACCCTCGGCAGCCTGCATGTAACAGGAGCCCATAATCGCAAACTGCACCAGATGATCGGAATTACACTCGGTATTAGCTCCGGCATCGAGCATCAGTGTGCGTCCCCCGTTCACAGCGGGAATCATCGATGCAATCGCAGGGCGATCAATACCGGGCAGTGTTTTCAGAATTACTTTTGAGATCGCCATCAAGGCGCCTGTATTGCCTGCACTCACCAGCGCATCCCATTCATTGTCACGCACCAGACGCGCACCGACATGAATGGAAGAATCTTTTTTACGCCGCAAGGCATGCGAGGGAGAATCGCACATACCGACCACATCAGTCGCCGACACCAGTGAGACCCGATCAACAATATTGCGCTGCTGCAACAATGGCCTGAGAACATCTGCCTGCCCGATAATACCAAACGTTAATGGATCAGAAAAACGATTTAAAAAACCGGCTGAAAGTACAGCTTCAAGCGCATCCAGAACCATGCCGGGCGCATGATCACCGCCGTGCCCATCTATCAAAATACGAATATTTCGACCAACGCCCTGCCGGCTGCTGCCGGTATTTTGATCCGGCTCAGACAATGGAATGACTGTTCTCACCGGCAGTCATAACTGATTAATCTTCGTTTGAAGCTTTTACTTCACGGCCCTTGTAGGTGCCGCAATGTGGACAGGCATGATGCGGACGCATCATTTCACCGCATTCAGGGCATTCGGACATACCCGCAGGCACAATCCGATCATGCGACCGGCGCATATTTCGCTTGGATGTGCTCGTTTTTCTCTTTGGAACTGCCATTCTACTCTCCTACAACAAAACTCTGTTAACCGAACTTTCGATGACTTCGTAAAACTCATCATCGCACCTGATGAACAGGCTTCTTACGATACCATCAACTATTAATCACCCAGCTTCAAATCACGCAAGGCAGCAAAAGGATGATCACTGTTATCCTGTGCGCACTGGCATGGTTCCCTGTTCAGATCGACACCACAACCCTGACACAGACCCTGGCATGAATCACTGCAAATCACATCGGCTTTCCATGCCAGCCAGATATCTTCGCGCAGCAGGTCAAGCAGATTAATCTCACCGGGTGGTGCCACATACTCACATACACTCTCGGACTCTGCTTGTTGCGGCTCGTCACCAAGCTGAAACTCCCATGCCGATTGCCCTTCAGCCTGCCAGTCAAATTCTGCATTGCAACGACTGCATTGGCGCCTGATCAATCCATGCCATTGCCCGCACAACCGGTACACATCACCAACATGTTCAAGTTCAGCCCGCCAGTGCACATCAGAGACCAAATCAGACAAGGCTCGCACAGAACCAGTTTCCTGATCCTGCAATAATACCCCGGAGACATCCGTATCCCACTGCCTGCCGGTTGCCGCAAGGTTCTGCAATGTCACAAGCCAGTGCCGCTGCATGCCAACCTCCAGGCGATTAAAAACAGGCGCGCATTATCAATAATGCCAGTAACCGGTCAAGCCTTGCCTGATCGGTACGATGCACTGCTCCCGCCCCTGAAAAGAAACCTTGTTGTGACGATTCTCATCCACACTGTGTTCTTCAGAGCATATTCACATGTGAACAGGCCTCATCCTTACAATGCGGGACGGCCCTATATACCCCCCGAATTAACCATATATGTCGCTGTAACCAGCTTAACCCTCTTCCAGGCTCACCGGTGTGACGAAACCTTCCGGCTTGATCGTGAGCACAGAACAATTCACCTCACTGAGTACTTTTTCCGCCGTGTTGCCGATGAAAAAACCCGCCACGCCGGTGCGGCAAACGGTACCCATCACCAGCAGATCAATCTTGTAACCTTTTGCCAGTTTTATGATGGCCTTGGAGGGATCATCATCTCTCGGCAGATGCCTGCGGGCAAAAAGGCGCTTCAGATTAACACCCGCCAATAGACTATTGAGTCCAGCAGCATATTCCCGTTTCGTTTGTTGGCGCAAATTGCGGATTGATTCCTCACTCAGTCCACCGCGCCCTCCCATATACCCTTCTGCGAATACTGACCACGCTTGAACTACATGGAATTCGCTATTGTCCATCTGTGCCAGAGAACTGGCCAGTTGTATAATCAATGGATTGAGTGACTGCCGTTCAGAGTCGGGAAAATCACCTGTGGCATCGACAGCAGCTAAAATCCGCTTATATTTTTCATACCTTGCGGGTTTGACCACCCAAACCGGACAGGGGCATTTACGCATCAGATGCATGGAAGTGCTGCCGAATAACCGCTCCTTAATACCGCCCACTCCCTCTGCTGCCAAAATTACCAGATCATGTTTGTCACGCAGCACCTGACGGACAATCTCCAGAAACGGCGTTCCGGTCACCACCAGTGATCTGACCTCAACGCCTCGCTGGTTAATCTCTACGGCAAAAGCATCGGCCTTTTCGGTACAATCAGCGATTACCTTTTCAAAAAGCTCCCGAGGCGGCATAACAGTAATTGCCATGTGTTCCGCAGGAAGCTCCTTAACCACGTGAATGACTGTCAGACACGCCTTGTTTTGCTTGGCCAGCAACACAGCGCGATCCACTGCCATCTGCTGCTTTGCATTGAAATCAGCGACTAGAAGAATATTCTTAAATCGTTTCATGTTATCTCCTAAGGAAGCGCTGATTAAATCAGTGTTTCCGTGCAGGCCATGGACGGCCTGCCAAATCAGGCGCGTAAGTGCCTGATTTGTAAGCGATGGCAAAACCACGCTTTTGCCTGAGCGGACTGATTTTTGCCAAGATGGCAATAAATCAGCATCTCCCTAACGATCGTTAGATCCGCTCTCACCAAACAGGTTGTCAACGGCCTCTGCAGCCGCATCGGCATATGGGATCAATACCCGGTCGGCACCGGCTTGCTGCAACAATCCGGCATCACGGGTGGAGTGGGCAGTCACCGCCACCTGCCCACTATATCCATGATTGCGCAGGCCATGCAGGAGGGCAAGATTGACGGGCACCTCGCGCAAGCTGCTCAAAACCCATGCGGCCTGCATGAGCGGCAGGGTGGCGAGAAATTCAGGATCTTCGGCATCGCCGAAACAAACTGCGTAGCCATCCTCCTCATGTCGGCGCACCAGATCGGGATCGAAATCCACACTGAGCACCCGGTGGCCTCGCAAATGAAGCTCTCGGGCAATCCCGGCACCGAATCGTCCTAAACCGAACAGAATGACCTCGACTCCGTTCTCTTCTGTAGTCATATCTCCAACTACTTCCCGATGCACCCCTTTACGCTCAAACACAGCTAGCCATTGGGCAAGTCGTGCGTAGAGAAGATGGGAATACAGAATCATATAAGTGGAGACGCTGATGGTGATCAACCCCACCAGAGTGATGAGCCCCATAGTGTCAGCATCAATATGCCCCAGACTCAGGCCCAACGCCCCCAGGATCAGAGAAAATTCGCTAATCTGAGCTACTGTCAGACCAGCCAGAAACCCAGTGCGCTTTCGGTAACCCATAAACCCCAATATGCTCATCACGATCAACGGATTTCCGATAAGCACAAACAACGATAGAATAATGGCTGGCCCCGCTTGTGCGCCGAGCGTTGTTAGATCCAGGCCGGCACCCAGATCGATAAAGAAAAACAGCAGCAGAAAATCGCGCAGGCTCACTAAACGTGAGCCGATAGCCTCGCGGTAGGGCGTAGAGGCCAATGATACACCGGCAAGAAAGGCACCCACCTCCTTGCTGAATCCCAGATGCGCGCCCACCGCCCCCAAAGCCACAGCCCATGCGATGGCGAACAGCACCAGTAACTCGGGCGATTTTGCCAATTGGTGCAACAGTGGCGTTAATACATAGCGCATCAACAGGCCGATACAGGCAATGAACAGCCCACCTTTGATCAATACTGTGATCGCCTCCCAGCCCAGGCTGGCGGTTTCGCTGGACTCACTGGCATGGCCCAGCGCGGTCAGGCCGATCATCACCAGCACCACCACGATATCCTGAACGATAAGGAAGCCGATGGCGATGCGCCCATGCAGCGCGTCCACCTCACGCTTGTCGGACAGCAGTTTGACGATGATGATGGTGCTTGAGAAGGTCAGCGCCACTGCCACATAGATGGCCATTACAGGTGTCATCCCCAAGGAAAGGGCAATAAAATAGCCTACCACGGAAGTGAAAAAGACCTGCCCCAATCCGGTAGCCAGCGCCACCAGCCCCATGCTGCGAATGATGTGCAGATCCAGTTTGAGCCCCACGACGAACAACAACAGTGCAATACCGAGCTTGGCCAGCAGGTCGACCTGGTCGTTTGCCGACACCCAGCCAAGTACCGATGGCCCTGCTAGAATACCTACCGCAATGAAGGCTACGATCAGCGGCTGGCGCAGCCGCACACCAATGGCGCCGATAACGGCCGCCATCAACAGTAATACCGCCATTTCAGTAAAAACATCACTAAATACAGGAGTCATGGTACCCGCCACCTCACCCATGGTTTGCTACCTGAAACGCATCACCAGTTCCGCGAGTGCCCATACCGTCAGAAGAATGACTATCAGGTAAAGAAAAAACCAAGGGTTTTCAACACATGTAATCCCCCCGTATCCAATATTGACTTACACGGATTCAACTGCCATCTGCAACTCCAGTGAGTTGAATTTTGGTAATGAAGAACACTTCATGGGGTGTTCTGTATCCCGGCGTTTTTCTTGGCCGATGATTGAGCCGGTGAATGATGAAGTCAATCTCATCATCGGTGACTGTATCAAACAGGCGGCTCTGGGTATGTACTGCCGCATGGGTTTTACCCTGATTTTACGGACACATCCAAAAAAGGTGATAATGTCGCCGGAGTATGTCATGCAACAACGCGTTAAATTCCTACATGTAAGGTATATCACTTTATTTTGCTCGCACGCATATAAAATCCGCATCAGATTAAAAACGAATTGTGACGAAATGATACATGCTGCAGGCACACTGATTGCTTAATCACCATATCCGTTATTACTATGCAGCAGTTCAAAAAACAAGGAGATATGCATGACATCAAAATTCCTGCTCGGATTTTTCTGTAGTTTAATGATTACGATGCCGGCGTATTCCTTCGCTTCAAACACAGCAACCCCATCCATTCGCCAGCATTCCAGTCCTGATTTGCAACAGCGTCTTGATGCCAGCATCAAACATCTCCATCTGGACAAGGCAGTCAGACAAAAACGTCTGTCAATTGCTCTGGTCGATATCACCGATCCATCTGCACCGAGCATGGCACAGGTCAACGGGAATGAGATGATGTATGCTGCCAGCCTGCCGAAAATAGCCATCCTGCTGGCAGCATTTGAACGCATTGCGCATGGCAAACTGACCCTGAACAATGATACCCGCGAGACCATGACGAAAATGATCCGCCACTCATCCAACAAGGATGCCACGGCTATGATCAGAAAGGTTGGCAAGGAATATATTAACCAGGTTCTGGCATCCCCGAAGTACAGGCTCTACGACCCGAACTACAATGGCGGGCTCTGGGTTGGCAAGGAATATGCCAGCAGCGCTGCCTTCCACCGCGACCCGCTGCATCACCTCTCACATGGTGCCACAGCCATGCAGGTCGCCCGTTTTTACTATATGCTGCAAACCGGCAACCTTGTTTCCCCCACCTATTCACATGAAATGAAAACGATTTTATCGAAGCCGGGAATCAATCATAAATTCGTCAAGGGTTTGAGTGACACCAATGCTGAAATCTACAGGAAATCAGGCAGCTGGCGCTCTTTTCATGCCGACAGCGCCCTGATTGAACACAATGGCCGCCGGTATATCGCAGTTGCACTGGCCCATGATTCAAAAGGCGGTGTATGGATGACGCAATTGATTCGTGAAATGGATAACATTATTTTCCAGCATGCCGACTACGTAGCTCAGGTCAGCGCCACGAAGGTTGCGAAAGCACCACGGAGTTCTGCAAAACGCATCATGTAGCCCGTATACAAGCAATAAAAAAAAACCGTCAGGCAGAGTCCTCTGACGGTTTTTTTATTGATTCCGTACAACTGCTGAAACCCTCCGCCCGTGTTCTTTACTTAGTATCACCAGCGTCACACCCCAACCGATACAAATCAGCACCACCAGCCAGACCAAATCCGCACTGGGAATCCTGAATGGCAACCACTGCGTCAACAGCAGAATCAGGAATGAACTCAACACCTTGAACAAGCGATAACCAAACATATCAATCCATGCCTTGGCCTGAAAAATCAATAGAGGATCGATAGAAACATACAACAACTCTTTTGAAGCCCGATTGATGGAATAGGACAAGCCGCGATCAGCAATCTTGAGCACTGATCCTGTCATCAGCGTCGGTGAAGCCATGTAAAACATCGAACTGATCAGCACGGCAAGCGGCTGTGCACTGAGGCCCGCAATAACACCCAGCCAGCGATGCACCACCGGCACAATCAGAACATTCACGGCAATCGCCACAGCCCCCAGCAAACTGAATAATTGCCCCAAAAAAGCAGTCCGCTCATCGCGTCCGCTCAGCGTCGCTTCAATAACACTCATAAACTGGTATTCCACCAGTGGACTAACCATCTGCGCCAGCAATACAATCAGGGTAATCAATTTCAGATACCGATTGGAAAGAATAGCACGCCAGCTGCCTTTTTCGACATCCCGCGCATTGACTTTAACACCGATTTGACGGTACAGGCCGGCTCGTTGCATCAATACCGTAAGCGCGGCCAGCCCCAATAAAATGGCTGCAGCAACCAGCAGCAAATCAATAGTCTGCAATCCTGCTTGCCTGATAAGTATGTCTGTGGCCTGTCCACCAACCACACCACCTACCAGTCCTCCTGTTGCAATCAGGCCATACCAGCGCTTGCCCTCCTGCTCGGAATAGATGCTATTGGTGAGGCTCCAGAATTGCTCTACCAGAATTACGCTGAGAATATCGACAAAGATAAAAAATGCTAAAGCCGTGACAGGGGCAGGATGAATCAGCAATGGACGAAAACCGATTAATAATATGATAATGATAGATACTGTTGCAAACACCACCTGCAACCGGGAAAAATGTGCAATCAGACGATAGTAGAATGAAACAATAAACCCCAGCGTCAACGCTGTCGCGATCCATACATAGGGTAAAAAGTCACTACCCAGCACCTCCAGGAATATTGAACGGCTGGCCGGTTTTAGATGATACAATGCAGCAATAATCAGAAAGAAGTTTGTAAACAGAAACACACAGCGGAGCAAAGGCCGGTCCCGGGTCGAATCTTGCATCATTGACATAACGGGTAATTCTGGAGTATGATGACATTGCTTGTACAGTCGGAATAGTTGTTTCGGCGGGGAAGGCATATATGTCAAACAAACCGCGTATGGCAATCAAACTGTGGTTCAGATTAATGACCGGACTGCTTTTCTTTATGCTCGCACCCCATAAATCCGTTTCAGTTGAACATTCCCAGCAACCGGTTAATAATCATAAAAACACAACCATAAAACTGAAAAAAACTTACCCTGCCATTCGTGACCACGCCAATCCGGAAATGCAGAAAATGCTGGAACAGCACATTGCCTCACTGAACCTGAGCGGTGCGATCCGCGATAAACGTCTGGCCGTTGCACTGGTCGATGTCACCAATCCGGCCGCCCCCAGCATGGCACAGGTCAACGGTGATGAAATGATGTATGCCGCCAGCATGCCCAAAATTGCAATTCTGCTGGCCGCCTTTGAACGTATCGCAGCCGGAAAGCTGCCGCTGGATAATGATTTGCGAAAGACCATGACCAGAATGATCCGCCATTCATCCAATAAGGATGCGACCAAAATGATCAGGAAAGTAGGTGGAAATTATATTAACGAGGTACTCGAATCACCGAAATACAAACTCTATGATCCGAATCACAACGGAGGTCTGTGGGTAGGCAAGGAATATGCCAGCGGAACGGCCTTCCATCGTGACCCGCTGCACCACATATCCCACGGAGCCACTGCCATTCAGACAGCGCGCTACTACTACCTGCTGGAAACAGGGCAACTGGTATCACCGAAATATTCACACGAAATGAAAAACATCCTTTCCAAACCCGGCATCAGTCATAAATTTGTTAAAGGTCTGGAAGCCAGCCATTACAGTGATTTACAGATGTACCGCAAATCAGGTACCTGGCGCTCCTACCATGCCGACAGTGCCCTGATTGAACACGATGGTCGCCGCTATATTGCTGTTGCTCTGGCCAAAGACCCCAAAGGCGGCCAGTGGATGAAGAAACTCATCCATGAAATGGATGCAATCATTGTTTCCCTTCATGCACATGATGCAGACGTTGCATCAACCGGTGCACCCGCGTCGCTAGCGTCTGCTGAGCCACAGCCGAGTTCTTCTTCAAAACATTTGATGTAACCACGACCATATAATCCAGCACCGGTGCACCCGCCGGAGATTCTATGATGGCGACTGAATTCATTAGATTCAGTACATTACCCATATATTTTTTACATACAAAACCGGCTTCAGGCTTGCATTTATAGAATGAACCGGACTTGAAATACACGGCCGCATCTTTCAGGGCCGGCGAGGAGGCATAACGAATCCGCCACTGGGTCATGTATAACAAACGCTTGATCTGCAGACTGGACCAGCTATCGACCAACTTGCCCTGCTCCATTTTCAGAATATAAAACATTAATTCCCGGGCTGTGGCAACACTGTTGCTACCCGGCACGCGTCTCTTGCCGGTGCGTGAAAAGAAACCACCCTGCCTGAGCCTGTCAGGATCCAGTCCGTTACGAATCACCGGATGCTGCAACGCCTCCAACAATGCCTTACTCAGTTCTTTTTTCGGCGTCCGGCTGAAATAATCATGCTCTTTTTGCCTGCTGACCGGATAATCACGACCGAAGTGACGCAGCAGCATCACATGTTTGAACACCATACTGGCAGCAGCATTGGAACTGGCTGACAACATCCAGTCCAGATAGGTCCAGAAATTGGCAACATCACCCTCAACCAATGGACGCTTGACCATACGCATCTTGTCCGGATACCAGAATGGTACGGTGTGATGGTCAGAGTGAATAAATTCATCGGCAACAATCATGCTGTTTCGCAGCACGTTCTCACGCGCAGCAATATCATCAGGATAAATATCAGCAAGCGCCTGAAACAGCGCCAATGCCACAACCAGTTTACCCACACTGCCCGGATTACGAATCACATTCGCCTGATATTCCGCATAACGCGGTCTGTCTATATCACTGAAATCCAGCACACTGATACTGTAATCGGGTGCATCCGGCCCCAACAGCCTGATAATGGCTTTCGACAACTCCGGATCAGGGCTTGGCACCCCCCGCTCAAACCGCCCTTGCAATCTCAAACCAACCTGATCCATGCCAAGTTGCGCGCCGATCGGGACGCGGTTACCCCGCACCTTACCCTGCTGGGCCAGCCGGTAACCTTCCAAACGGGTAATGCCGGTTTCCGCTGCTCCGTCCAGCGGAAAGGCATGCACATCAAATGACAACAGCATCAATGCTATCCCGGGCAACCAGAAGCGCATCATCTCAGACCATCCGATACCAGTGGATACTGGTCCAGTTGTACCCTGGCTTTTTCCCGTCCGGACAATTGCCTGTCCATTTCAACCAGTGCCAAACTGCGGCTTGCACGCCGACTCTCAACAAAGGGACGGATCTGGAACAGCGCTATCTTCCCGTGTCGAAAACCAAACTCGATATCCGCAACAACAGGCAATCCGTCATTATTTCTGGGCAACGGAAAGCGTCGTTCCACATCAGCAACCAGACTGCGCAACTGATCAATTTCTCCTTTTAACAATACATATTCACGACCACTGGCCGCCTGCCTGATCATGCCACCTTGCGGATTAAGCCCGGCCCGTTCCGGCGCGGATGCCTGTGCCAGAAGTTTCACCATACCTGTGCTTCGTTGCACCCTGAGTTCTTCTGCTGCCTGGCCTTCTACGGCACCGCCGACGCCTTCATTGGTTGCAATCGATATCCATTGGCGATCTCCGTTATCAACATTTGAAGTCACCAGCACGCCTGATTTTTCAGATGCAAAGCTCTTCATCAATAATACTGCCGGGTATACATGCTCAGGGTTTTGCATATATGCCTGCCGCCAGGCAAAAGCACGATCAGTAAACGGTGAGGCCCAAACACGCAAAATCGCTGTCATGATATTCTCGAATCCCACCACATTAGGCACAGTCAGATTTAGCCCTGCACCACTAAAGCCGGGCAAGTCCTCAACATTGGTATCACTGCGTACGAACAGGCCATAATCATCCCCTTCACCAAATTCATGTCTGAGCGCACTGCGAAGCTGCTCTTTAAAAGACTCGCCGGGATCGCTGTGAATGATCCACTGGCGCAAACGAGCCAGAAACAAGCGTGTTTCCCTGCCTCGTTGTGAACTGCTGTCGACCTGTGCCAGGCGCTTGTATTCGGACTGCATCCATTCAAATACGCTCGGGCCTCCCTGTTCAATTGGCTGGTCCAGGTGCCTTCGAAACACACCGAATGGAAGCACAATACCTGCGTTCACCATATCCGGATAATAATGAAACAGCTCCCCCAGGTTGGCTGCTTTAGGGCCAACGATTCGACCCGAATCCCTGGCGCGGATCTCATCCAGAGGTTTCAGTCCTGTATCTGCCAGATCAAGTTTTTTCAGATCCACTGAGATGATATCTCTGGCAATCAATTCCCGTCCAAAAACATCATCCCACTTCGGGCTGTCCGGCTCGATGGAAACCATGCCCTGATAACTGATAGCCATCACAATACGTTCGCCAACATGAGCTTTAATCATTGTAAACAATGTATCATCAACAACCATATTCGGAATCCCCAGGTTGCGCGCCAACAATTGCACATGCGATACAGAGCTTCCTTCACCCCGGGTAATAATACCAGCCACAGGTTTCAGTTCCTGCCGGGTCGCATCCAGCATATAAATACCTTCAGGCCGCATATCTTCCCCAGCCGCCGGAGCCTGTAACAATATTCCACGACGAATCCCCGGGTTTAATGCACGCAAACCGGTCGCTATTTCCCGTCCGAAAACCCTGTGTTTAATGCCAGTGAGGTGGCCGGCATCAGCAACCAAGGAATCCAGAATCCGCGTGAACGGCAACAGCGGGCTGCTGCGTAAACGCTCAGGCATAAAATTCCGTGCCAGTGGTGTTAAACGCTGCCAGTGATTGACGGTGTTATTAAAATGGAATTCCAGCGTGCGCTGAGCCCACTCGCTGACACGCGCCAGATATCGCAAGCCTGTGTAATAATCGTGAACACTGATGTCTGCATTCTGAATCAACTTCTCCAGTTCAGCTCTGGCTGCTTGCCACTGACGATCGGACAACAACCCTGTTGCATGCAATGATTCGCCCAGATATCGTAACCAGCCAAGTCGGGTTACACGGCTTGTTCTTTCCGATGTTTTAATCAACTGATTTCCCAGCGCATAGGCTTCCTGTTCCAGAACCAGTGAAGCGCGTAAAAAACGCAATCGATTGTATACCGAATAACTATTCCTGTGCAGCAGTATGTTGCGCAATATCAAGGCTCTGGAGGCAACCACAGCAAGGGCCTCAGGAATACCCTTTGCCCTCTGAAGAGCATCTATCGTTTCTGCCATTTTCTGTTCAAATTGTCGGTTGGCCGATTCATCTGCCAGCTGTTTTAAGCGCAGAATAGTTGTCTGTGGTGCATACAAGGCATCCAGATCAGTCGCCAACGATTCGTATAGATCCTGCAAATCAGCCTGGCCACGATTGCGGGCATAGGCTCTCACACTTGCCGCATCACCCCGATCGGGCAAGCTGTGTATCTTGACACGCAAATCATGAAAGCCCTTATCCTTTTCCGAAATATCGGTGGCAGCCTGTCGGATCTTCACGCCCAGTTCGGGTTCCACGGAGAGGGGCAATAAACGGGCAACTTCACGCAGTAACACATAGCGTTCGGGTGTTTGCCATGCAGGATCTTCCAGCATGGCAAACAGAATTTTACTGGCCGCATCCTGCTCGACTTCGGCCTGTATAGCCCCACGGTAGAATCTTGCCTGACGGAAAATCCAGCCATCGTTCACACGAATCAGAAACTGTTCGAGCAGAATTTGTTTCAAATCATCCAGCCGTGCGTTCGAACCCGTAAAGTCTTCCGGCTTCATTGCCGAAAGAAGATTACCGACCAGATAACCGTTTTCCCGCATCAAAAGCGCACGGGAGTTCCATGCACCATGCTGAATCCCGCCACCATGTTCCCGGCAAGCGTATTTTTTTGGAGCCAGAATCACCCCGTCTTTACAAAACCAGTTCACGCCATCGAACGGACCACGCGGAGCTTGTTTAAACTGATCAATCCAATGCCGGAACTGCCCTGTTTGAACATCCACCTCTGCACGAACCACCCCTCCGGACGCAGATAAAATCAGCAAAAACATCAAAGTAATTCGAACAATCATATATGACAGTATAGTCGTCAGACTATTTTCTTACCACTATATACTCTCAAAGGTATAAACCGCTTATCTTCATATATAATATTCATGCGATATGGTTGGCGCGATACATGGCTGTTTGCAACACTGGTACAGCTATTCAGTATGCAGCGATGCTCAGTTATCAGCACAGTTATCACGCCGGCAATCACGCCGATGTTTTAAAGCATATCATCCTCGGCGATCTGGTCGCCGGCATGCAGAAGAAAACATCGCCGCTGTTTCTGTTTGATGCCTTTGCCAGCCGTGGTATCTATGACCTCAGATCACCTGAAGCATTGAAGAACAGAGAGTTCGATACTGGCATCGGACAACTATGGCACCTGCGTCATCAACCCAAACCGGAAGGTGCAGAGCGCTGGTTCAAGTTGATTGGAGCCAACAACACCGGTGGTGGCTTTCAGCACTTTCCCGGCTCCACATCACTGTTTGCATCCATGCTGCGGGAAACGGATCGACTGGCCGCCTGTGACCTGCATCCGCAGGAATTCAATATGCTACGCCATAGCTTCAACAGCAGCCGCAGACTCGCCCTGCACAAGCGCGATGCCTTCGAAGCGCTGGGCGCATTATTGCCACCGAAAGAGAATCGCGGTCTGGTTTTTATCGACCCCTCCTATGAAGATAAAAATGAATACAAAAAAGTAGCCCGTGCCATTGCCGGTGTATATCCCCGTTTCCGAACCGGGACTTATGTCATCTGGTATCCGTTGTTACCGGCCGGACGCCATAATGATTTATTTCGTGAGCTGAAACGATCCGGCATCCGAAAAATCCTCAGGCTGGAACTGGACTGTCATAATTGCTTTCCGGATATGCAAATGTTTGGCTCAGGCTTATTGATTATCAATCCACCGTGGCATGCACAAAAAGCAATAAAAGCATCATTGAACTGGATTTCCGACAGTCTCACAGAGGGCAAAGCACAATCCTGTTTTAACTGGCTTGTTCCTGAATAACCGGCTGCCAGAGAGGCTGATCTGTTGCGCTCTGAAACCACCCGCAACATACAAGAAGTTTGGTTCATTTGTTCTTAAAAACCGGATGGTTGCGCCATTATCATGGCAGTGCACACTTGAAGCAAACCCGATTCCCCCCCATACTCCCCCGCTATTCAACCACCACAGGATACCCTCATATGAAACGCGTTCCGGCATCATCCACCAGCGCAGCCCGTGCGAATGAACTGGTTACATCCCTGCAACACCGCTTTGTCTCAGGTCTGGAAAAACTGGCTGCAAGCATGGACAGCACCCAATCATTTTCCGCCGTCGAATGGTTCCGCGACGAGGGGAAGCATGGTGGTGGCATACGTTATGAAACAGCAGACGGGGATCTGTTCGGACGAGGATCGGTGAATATCTCACAGGTTCATTACGATGATCATCCGGATAAGAAACTTGGCTCGGCTACCGCCATCTCAACCATCATCCACCCGAAACACCCGTTGGCTCCGTCCGTACATATCCACATCAGCTGGACAAAGATGAAACACGGGGCGGGATACTGGCGCATGATGGCAGATTTGAATCCCTCCAACGAGAATCCTGTCCACACAGCACAATTCCTGGCAGCCATGAAAGCAGCGGCTCCGGCGCAATTCGATGAAGCCAAAGCACAGGGCGACCGCTATTTTTATATCCCGGCACTCGGCCGCCACCGTGGCGCAGCCCACTTCTATCTGGAAAATTATCATTCAGATGATGCGGATGCAGACTATACCCTGGCTCAAACCGTTGGCGCCGCGGCCATCGACACTTATCTCGCCATCCTCACCGATACCCTGCAAAATGCAGCTGCACCTACCGATGCACAACGCCTTGCCCAGCTTGCCTATCATACGCTCTATTTTTTCCAGGTTCTGACACTGGACCGGGGCACAACGACAGGCCTTCTGGTGCACGATCAAAATGATGTAGGCATCATGGGCTCACTACCGGCCTGTGTGGATTCCGACCTGCTGAATGCATGGATAGCGCGCATGCAACCCCCGCAGGATCAACTGCTCAATGCACTGATCGCCGCACTGCCGGATTCGTCCCCTGCTCAGCTGGACACAACAGTAAAAGAAAAGCTGGCTGCCGTTGTACGCAACCATTACAGGGCACACCCCGAGGCGATGAATATGCAAGCTTCAGGCGGCACGATTCCCGCAACGGTGAACAACCACAAGGGATAGCAACTGGCAAAAATGATGTTTTGTCTGAGCAGGCTGATTTTTGCCCGGATGGCAATCAATCAGTATTTCTTAATATGAAATAAACAACGCGCCTGCAT
>JAUZQH010000182.1 GCA_030951065.1 Mariprofundus sp.
GCTCAAGGATATGGACATATTGCTTCACTCCTATTCCACGCTTTCGCAAATGGATCACCGGGTAAAGCATGATCTGGCCAGGCCCGTGAAACGTCATTTCACCGCCCCGGTCTGAGTATACAACCGGGGCCGGAAGCTCGGCACCCGACCGATTATCGACACCACGTTTTCCGGTCGTATAAACGGGATCATGTTCGCAACTGAAAACTACTTCACGACCGTGACCATCGGCTATCTCAGCAGCACGGTGCTGCAATAATTCCCAGACAAAACCATACGCCTGTCTGCCCAGCCACCGCTGCTCAAGAGCCCCGTACTCATAATGTTCAGTCATCGGGAAATAATACTATGAGAGAAAAACAGTGCTATAGCTTTATAAATCCTGGTCATGATCCGGATAGAGTGCTTCAATCAGATCAGCATGGTATTCGGTGATTTTTCTGCGTTTGAGTTTCAGTGTGGGTGTTAAAAAGCCGTCAGCCTGGGTCCATTCGGTATCGACAAACGCAAATCGTTTCACCTGCATATAGCTGGGCAGGTCATATTCATCGCTATGCAAACGTTCCAGCACCCATGAAGATACATCCTGATTATCCCGCCAGTCATCCGGTAGCGGTTTCTTCTTGTCCTGCTGCCAGGCACGGGCAAGCGCTGTTTCATCGGGCACCAGTAATGCAGCCACGTAGGGGCGATTATCAGCCAATACCATACTTTGAAGAAAACACGGGTCCTGATTCAGATGCTGCTCGATGACTGCCGGAGGAACATTTTCGCCATTGGACAGCACCATCATTTCTTTTTTACGGTCAACGATGGTGATATAGCCCTCATCATCCATTTCAATAATATCCCCGGTATACAACCAGCCATCAGCATCGAAAGCAGCCGCTGTTGCTTCGGGATTATTCCAGTAACCTTGCATTACCATCGGACCCTTCACCAACAACTCACCATCTCCCGCTACCTTGAATTCCACACCGGCCAGAGCTGCCCCGACCGTCGCCGGTTTAATATTATCGGCCACATTCACCGATAATATCGGCGAAGTTTCAGTCAGTCCGTAACCGGGCAATACCATAATATCAGCGGCCAGCAAAAAGCGGGCGATTTTCGGGTGCAAGGCTGCGCCACCGGAAATAAACAGCCGGATTCTACCTCCCATCTTTTCGCGCAGCTTGGCATTGACCACTTTATCAAGCAGCCCCCACACAGCCGCTTTACCTGCGGACAGATCTCTGCCCTGCTGTTTTAATTCAAATCGTTCCATGCCCAGCTTTTGGGCCAGATTGAACAGCTTGCGTTTCAAGACCGGTCCGGCCGCCAGTTTGGCCTGCACTCCGGCATAAATCTTTTCATACAAACGCGGCACGGAAATCATGATTGTCGGCTGCACTTCCGGCATATCACGCAACAGGGTTGTGACTGCTTCAGCGTAGGCAATCTCAGAGCCACAGGCCGTTGGCAGGAAATGGCCGACAGTGCGTTCAAAGGCATGTGATGTCGGCAGAAATGACAGCAACAAATCATCAGGGAATACCGGCACACCACTAAGCCCGGCCACCACATCACTTAACAGATTACCATGACTGAGCATCACGCCCTTGGGGTGGCCGGTCGTCCCTGATGTATAAATCAGTGTAGCCAGTTGATCGCGAACAGGGCATGGTGCTTCCAGCCTGTTATCCCACTGTTCGTCGGCTGCAATGGTAGCAATACTCTCACCATCGCCGTGGAACGATATAAATGGAGGATCAACTCCCTCCTGCCTGTATCCTTCAAGCTTCTCCTGCTGTTCACCCTCTTCTACAAAAATCACCGACACACCGGCATCATCAAACACATAACGGACAGCTTCGGGCGGATCGGTAAAATAGGCAGGCACCGTCACAGCTCCCAGCCTCAAGATGGCAAAATCGGCAATAAACCATTCCGGTGAGTTATGGCCCAGAATACCGACCCGGTCCCCCGGTTTTATCCCCTTTGACTCCAGCCATGCAGCTACCCTGAGTACTGCTTGCTGCACACGAATTCTTGACCAGGAGTGCCAATTACCATCATCCGTTCTAAACCGCAGCATCGGTTTATCCAGCCAGTCCGGTGGAGAAGCCAGCAGCAGATCAGATAAACATGCCGCCGTTTCCGTCTGCTTCAAACCGATACAGCGGGACTTATTGGAACTCATGCAACACCTCCAGATTGTCCGGTGTAATCAGTCCAAGTGCTTCGATTTTCTGTGTTAATGCAGATTCATCATATGATGCGAAATGACGTAGCAAACCACCCCGGAATGGTGGAAATCCGATACCGTAAACAAAAGCTGCGTCCAAATGCAGCGGATCTTCCACCACCTGTTCAGACAGACATTGCAAGGCTTCTACCAGCATCGGTATCAGGCATGCATCTTCAATGTCCGCAGCCGTCATCACATCAGCAGACGCGGCCATGTCAGCATCAAACTCCTGCTCCTTCACCCGAGCCGATGGCAAATAAGTGCCCAGTTCAGGGTTCAAAACACCCTGTTTACCTTTTTCATATACAAAAAAGCCCTTGCCCGATTTCTCACCCAGCAAGCCGGCCTCAACCATCCTGTCGAACCAGCCCGGCATGGCCTGTTGATGCTCAAAAGCTTCGGCAAGGTGAGCACCGACATGATGGCAAATATCCAGCCCCACCCGGTCAGCCAGCTCAATCGCACCCATCGGCATACCGAACCGCTTAAGCACACCGTCGACATGTTCGGGTTTCTGGCCGGTTTCAAGCAGATTCAGTGCTGCCACCATATATGGCATTAGACAACGGTTAATCAGAAAGCCGGGGCGATCCGCCACGATAATCGGATATTTACCCCAGGATGCTGCCAGCGCACAGGTTTTATCTAGCGTATTGTCCGTTGTTTTTTCACCGGCAATGACTTCAACCAGCGGCATTTTCGGAGCCGGATTAAAGAAGTGCATACCTGCAATACGCTCCGCATTGGCTCGGCGATGCTGCATATCTGAAATCGACAGGGATGAGGTATTGGACAGCAATAACGTCTCTGTCGGCACATATTTGCCGACTTCAGCCCACAATTTTCGCTTGACCTTGATATCTTCCAGTACCGCTTCGATCACCACATCGACATCGCTCAGGCCACTGCTGTCCAGTACCGGCCTGATCCGGTTCAGGCGTTTGCTATCCGTTCGTCCCCGGCGGGTCGCCAGTCGCCCTATGCCTCTCATACCTCGCGCCAGCGGTTCAGCGTCTACTTCATGCAGATCCACATCCATGGTTTTCGACGCCACCCAGGCAATGCCACCACCCATCACACCGGCACCGTACACCGCTGCTTTTTTAAAACCGGCCACGGCCTTGCGACCGCGTTTGGCGGCATCCTGCTTTTTCAGCGCATCGCCGAGATGAAATACACGAATCAGATTCTTGCAGGTTGGCGTAACCGCCAGTCGGCCCAGTGATTCGGCTTCGCGCGCCAGCGCCTGACCATCCGACATGCCAATAATCTCTTGCAGCAAGGCAATCGTGGCCGGAATAGCCGGATAGGCCGCTTCAACATCCAGATGTTTCAACCGTGCATAAGTCTTTTTCTCCACTTGCTGGAAAAATAACACACGCGCCGGCCACAGTTTCAACCACCATGGGTTGAATTTTCGTGTTTTCACCTTGCCCTTTGCAGCCAGATAAGACACTGCATCATCCTGCTGCTCCGGTTTGCTGCATAAAGCCGCCAAACCGATTCGCCGGGCGCGTTTGGCATCGACGGCCCGACCGCTGAGAATCATCTCGACTGCCTGTATCCAGCCAACCCGCTTTGGCAGGCGCACACAACCGCCGAAGCCGGGGTGAATACCGATTTTGATTTCCGGTAATGCCAGCTGCGTACGTTTGTCATCCACCGCCACGATATAATCACAGGCAAGCGCCATTTCCAGCCCCCCGCCCATGCATGCGCCATGCACCAGCGCAATCGATACTGATGGCAAAACCTCAATGCGGCGGCACAACGATTGGCCGCGTTCCGCCAGTTGTGTGGCCTTTTTCTCATCCGTAACCGCCGCTATCATGTCCAGATCGGCACCGGCAATAAAACAACCGGCCATTCCGCTATCCAGCACCAGTATTTCAGGCGGCTCCGCCTCCAGCGCTTCAAGATGCGCCTCCATCTGCACAATACACGCGTCATCCAGCACATTGACCGGCTTGTCCGAACGCTCAAAATGCAGACGTGCAATATTCGCTTCGCGTATCAGACTGACAACGTTCATGATTCACCCCCGGCCGGTTCGCTGCCAATCAACACGGCACCGCCCTGGCCGCCTCCGATGCACAGGGTTCCAACCGCCAGGCCGCCGCCTGTATCATCGCGCAGCTGTCTGAGCAGGGTCAGCACCAGGCGTGCACCTGTCATACCGACCGGATGCCCGAAAGCCACTGCACCACCATGTACATTCAGAATATCCATTGCCGGTGCGCCAACCGCTTTCCCGATGCCCAGGTACTTGTTTGCAAATGCATCCGAATCCATCGCTTTCAGACAAGCCAGTACCTGTGCGGCAAATGCTTCATTGATTTCCACCCTGGCCAGATCAGACACACTCATACCTGCCGATAGCAACAACCGCTGCGTGGCAAACACCGGCCCCAGACCCATGCGTGCCGGATCGCAACCGGCATAAGCCCAGTCGTGCAGGTAACCCATAACAGGCCAGCCTTCCGCCTCGGCTTTTTCGCGGCTGGCCAGAATCAGCATGGCCGCGCCATCGGTAATCTGTGAACTGTTACCGGCAGTGACCGAACCCAGTGGCTTGTCAAACACCGGCTTCAATTTAGCCAGTGCCTCCAAACTCTGCTCAGCACGGATACCTTCATCACGGTGTACGACTGCGAAGGATGGCGGTGCAAATACATGCATCACCTCATCATCAAACCAGCCTTCATCCCACGATGTGGCAGCACGATGATGGCTTTGAACCGAGAATTCATCCTGTTCCCGACGCGAAATACCGAATTCGCGCGCCAACACCTCAGCAGTCTGCCCCATGCCGAGGCCAACAGTCGGATCAGTCAACCCTTCCAGCAAGGCAATGCGCGGTTTCCACGGCGCTTTTGCAATCTCCATCAGCACGGGCAGCTTCTGCTGTACTGTTCTGGCTCTGGACAATTTGGCCATGGCGGCACGAAAACGGTCATGAAACAGCAGTGGTGCATGCGTCATGGACTCCACCCCGCCAGCCAGCACCACATCAGCCCGACCCAGTTGAATTTTTTCCGCCGCATCGGTGATCGCCTGCATACCCGAAGCGCAATTGCGATGCACAGTATGGGCCGGAACACGACGCGGGACCCCGGCAGTCAACGCAATCACCCGAGCCACATTGGCTGCTTCAGACGGCTGGATCACATTGCCGATAATAACCTGATCAATATCATCGCGGCTCACCGGCGAACGTGCCAGCACTTCCCGCACCGACAACACACCCAGATCCACGACATTCAGTTGATCAAACACACCCGATGCCTTGCCCAGCGGCGTGCGTATACCGGCGACAATCGCCACATCGGTTTTATGCTGTCTTTTACTCCGTGTTGCCATACGAACTCCTTCGTTCGGTCAAAAGCATCTGTCTTATATGTAGTCTATAACAAATATATCCGCAAGTCTGGTTTTATCGCTTTCTTTGTCGCAAATCAGCATGGAATATGTCAGCAGCATAACGCCACATCCACCAGCCCGGCGACAGAAAACGAAAAAAGAACAGGCTATGACATGGCGTTTTCCGGTGCCTGAATGGTAGGATAACTATACCCTTTTCAACGTGAACCGGAGGTGAATGTCCGCAACCTAACGCACAACCAGAAGCGGATAGTGAAAGCGTGGCTGTTTTGATTTCTGCTTTACCCGACCGGCAGCAGCAAGTGACAATGTATGATTGCCGTATTTCCTGTTCACGGCATTTACCGTTAGCATCAGCCTGGTCTGACGCGTATCCGATGCCATCAGACCGAATAAATCGCTGGTCGCTGTTGTTGCGCAACTGATATCAAATGCCACCACGCCACAAGCGCGATACTGCACCCCCGCTCTGAACAAACTGTAAAACCCCGACTTTATCGCAGCCATCAACCGTTTCAGGCTATTGCTCGGCACTTCCAGTGGCAAAAATATACTATCATGTTCAAACGTGGCCCGTGTGAGAAACAGACGCAAGCGGCGGGTCAGCAACTGCCTGGCCACCAGTTCGGAAACCAGCCGCATCACGTGCCCGCTCAAATGTGCCATCATAATATCCCGGTCACCCGTCACGCAACCCATCGAAGCTGTACGGGCAAGACTTTTCGGCAATACCGGTTTCAACAGCAATGGCAATACCGGATGACCTGATAACTCATGTTTGAGCTGCATGCCATGCCGGCCCAGCAAGCGCTGCATCAGGCCATCGCCGAGTCTGACAAACTCCAGAGCGGTGCGGACACCGAACTTGTGCAGTAACGCCGTCCGGTTACGACCAATGCCCGGAATATCGGCTACAGCAAGGCCGTTCAGAAAATGCTCGATCCGTTTCCCCGGCAGCACTGTCGTTCCGTCCGGTTTATTGGATTCAGAAGCCATCTTGGCCAACGTACGTGTATTGGCTATACCGACCGAGGCGGTAATGCCCGTTTCCCGCCAGATGGACAAACGAATATCATCAGCCAGCTGACGAAATGATTTATGCCACAGAAGACGGATACCGTTCATATCCATAAAGGCCTCATCAATCGAATAAATCTCGATATCAGGACTATACGACCGGAGTATGGCAAACACCTTGTCGGACATCTGACCATAATAACGGAAATCGGCAGGCAGAAACACAGCCTGTGGCGCAAGCTTTCTCGCCTCCCACACCGGCATACCTGTGCCGATACCAAGCGCCTTGGCATCGTAGGATTTAGCCACCACAATGGCATTCTGACTGGAAAGTACGCAGATCGGTCTCCCTTTCAATTCAGGGTGCCGCACTGCCTCACAGGAAGCATAAAATGCATCGCAATCCACATGCGCAATCGCATTGCTCCAGTTACTGATTGTTTTCATATGAGGTACTCACCACGAAGAAAGATAGAAGCAGTGGGTTGTGTGACGCAGATACAGACTATTCATTTCGCCTTTCCACCCTGTGTTGAATATTTTTCTTTTTCCTTCGTGCGCTTCGTGTCCTTCGTGGTGAAAAATCAGAATTTACGGAACTGGCCGACGACCTCGCCGTAGATATCGAGTGATGTTTCCGGATAGATATTGGGATAATCCTCATTGGCCGGCTCCAGAAACAAACCGTCGGAACCGGAACGCAAGTATTTAATGGTAAAATCGCCATCGACAATTGCCACGACAATTTTACCGATATTCGGATTGGTGTTACGCTCGACAATCAGGAAATCGCCATCGTGAATACCGGCATCAATCATCGAATCGCCACGCACACTGACCAGCACTGTGCTGGAAGGACGTTCGACAAGATACTCATCAATAGTAATGGCATCGCCCAGCACCTCGGTTGCCGGACTGGCGAAACCGGCCGGGGCGCCTCCCACATGCGGTCGCGCAAAAAACATATTGGCCGGGCTCAAACGACCGCCTGCTCCCTTGCGTATATAACCGGCAAAAATCATGCGATCAATAAACTTGACCGCCCCCTGCTTGCTCACACCGACCAGGGATGCGATCTCTGCATAGGATGGAATCAGACGATGCAACGCGTAATAGTCCTGCAGCCGACCGAGATAAAAGGGATCTTTATTCACCATAGCCGCAGCATGGTGTACGAACGTACACTTTGCAAGCAAAATTATTGTTCATCACATATCTGCACAGGCTGTAATAGATTTCACAGCATGGCAGACCAACACCCATGCCATTACCTCAACAAAAATCATGAGAAAACACCTGCGTACAGCCCGTCAGCCGGAAGTGGTTCGCACCGCACTTCGTTTTGCCCTGATTGTCGGGCCGATTCTGGTCTTCATCAATCACGGCGATGCTATTCTGGCCGGTACCATGGATTCGACCGCATGGTTGAAAAGCGCCCTGACCATGATTGTACCTTATACCGTCTCAACCCTGTCGAGTATCAGTGCCTACCACTCATGCCGGAGCGACGCAAAAAACAGCTGATTAATCATACCCGCCGTTTTGTTTGATGAGTTTTTTCTGCCGATCACTCCACCTTTTGCGCCTCTCAAGAGACTCTGCACTGTTCTGGTAATACCGCTCCCAACTTCCCCGATATGGAGCAAGCCCGACACCCTGACGCCCGCCCCCGCTGTTACTTCCCTGTCCTGCCTTCTGCACGGGCTTCGCCTTATATGGTATGCGGGAGAGATTGATCCGGGCCGGATTGTAACCAGAATCAAGTCTGAGTGCCTGAGCAAACTGGGCGCGCGCCGCAGGCAAATCGCCCCAGAGCATCAGACCCAGCCCCAAATCATTGTGGGCGGCCGGATTATCGGGGCAAAACCGGATACCCTCTTGCATAAATGCAATCCGTTCCTCCAGATCACTGGTCCGGGTTGCCTTGATAAAGTAGGCGTTACCCTGATTACATACATGATGATAGCGTGCCTCGGATGCATGAATGCGATCACCCCTGTCCGCATCAAGAAATGCCCCGACCAGGCCTCCGAGTACACCGCCAACAATGACATCCTCCCGAATAATCCGGTCAGTTTGGCTGGTTTGAACAGGCCGGTCGGCAGCCACTGCATTTGTATCCATTGCCGTTTTCTGCATGTCAGATTTCTGCGTGACAGCGTGCTGCTGATGTGTGGTTGCAGTGCAAGCGGATAGCATCAGAATCACCGCAACAAAAACATATGTATTCATTTCATCCCCTCAACAACACCAGCTTACTCTGCAATAACTGGGTAAAAGTATATAACATCGAAAAAAGTCGACCGGTCATTATTTCAGCTGATCCAGATCACGGACAGCACCTTTGTCTGCTGAAGTCGTCAAGGCAGCATAAGCTTGCAGTGCTTTGGAAACAATACGATCACGACTCAACGGCTGCCAGGCATCGCTGCCTTTGGCTTCCATGGCACCACGACGACGGAGCAGTTCATCATCAGACACTGCCAGATGGATCGTGCGCCTGGGAATATCGATTTCAATCGTATCGCCATCTTCGATCAGGCCAATCGCGCCGCCCTCGGCTGCTTCGGGAGAGGCATGCCCGATGGACAAACCGGAAGTACCGCCGGAGAAACGACCATCGGTCAGCAGGGCGCATACTTTACCCATACCCTTGGATTTCAGATATGAAGTCGGGTACAGCATCTCCTGCATGCCGGGACCGCCTTTAGGGCCTTCGTAACGGATGATTACCACATCACCGGCAATAACTTTATCGTTCAGGATGGCAGTCACGGCATCATCCTGCGATTCAAATACGCGGGCGGTTCCAGTGAACGTCCAGATGGATTCATCCACACCGGCGGTTTTTACGATACAGCCACGCTCGGCAATATTGCCGAAAAGAACCGCCAAACCACCCTCTTTTGAATACGCATGTTCAACACTGCGGATACAACCGGATTCACGATCGGTATCCAGTGCCTTCCAGCGTTCGGATTGTGAAAATGCGACCTGAGTCGGAATGCCGCCCGGTGCTGCACGGAACATTTCACGCGGAGCTGTATTCGCTTCATTCATGATATCATTGGCATCAAGCGCCTGCCCCAGCGTGGCCGTGTGTACCGTCGGAACATCCCGATGCAGCAAGCCACCCCGATCCAGTTCGGCCAGAATACCGATAACACCGCCGGCACGGTGCACATCTTCCATATGATAGTGTTGAACCGCAGGTGCAACCTTGCACAGATTGGGTACTTTTCGACTCATGCGGTCGATATCCTGCATGGTGAAATCGACACCGGCTTCCTGCGCACAGGCCAGCAGATGTAACACGGTATTGGTGGAGCCACCCATGGCAATATCCAGAGCCATGGCATTTTCAAAGGCATCAAAAGTGGCGATCGAACGTGGCAATACGGATGCATCGTCACCTTCATAATAACGTTTACATAAATCCACCACCAGACGACCTGCTTCAAGGAACAGCTCCTTGCGATCCGCATGCGTTGCCAACAGCGAGCCATTGCCCGGCAGCGCCAGACCAAGCGCTTCGGCCAGACAGTTCATCGAATTGGCTGTAAACATGCCGGAACATGAACCGCAGGTCGGGCAGGCCGAACGCTCCACCGCAGCCACGTCTTCATCCGATTCATTCGGATCCGCCGCCATCACCATGGCATCGACCAGATCAAGGTGTTTTTCGCGATTATCAATGGTCACTTTTCCGGCTTCCATCGGACCGCCGGATACAAATACGGCCGGGATATTCAGACGCAGCGCCGCCATCATCATGCCCGGTGTGATTTTATCGCAGTTGGAAATGCAGACCAGCGCATCGGCACAATGGGCATTGGCCATGTATTCCACTGAATCGGCAATAATCTCGCGGCTCGGCAACGAATACAGCATGCCGCCATGCCCCATGGCAATACCATCATCCACGGCAATGGTATTGAACTCCTTGGCCACACCACCGGCAGCCTCAATCTCACGCGCCACCATCTGGCCCAGATCTTTCAGGTGTACATGGCCGGGCACGAACTGGGTAAAGGAATTCACCACCGCAATGATCGGCTTGTCAAAATCCCCGTCTTTCATACCGGTAGCTCGCCATAATGCGCGAGCGCCAGCCATATTGCGACCATGGGTAGTCGTACGTGAACGATAAACAGGCATAATCATCTCCAATTCAAGAATCAAAGCGAAGCGTACCCAGACTTGAGCCTTGTTGCACGCAACCGGTTACTCACAGCGAGACCGGTGCCATATTTCTTGTTTTCCCCCTGTGCACTTTTACGTACTCAGCAATGAATATTTTGAATAGCCCTAATCAGGCTTATTTGACAAGGGAAGTACACAGCCTGAAACTTTGGCGTATGAACGCACAGACGCTGCTAATGCAGCTTTACGATACACCCGAAACCGACATTCTCGAACAAATCAAGCAGCTGAAAGCCGAACTCGGCGATCAGGTGTTGATTCTCGGCCACCATTATCAACGCGAGGAAGTATTTGCCTTCGCCGATGTGTCCGGTGATTCATTAAAACTGTCCCAGCAAGCCGCTGAAACGAGCGCTCCCTATATTATTTTCTGCGGCGTGCATTTCATGGCTGAAACTGCCGATATTCTGACCAGTGATGCCCAGACTGTAATTCTTCCAGATCTGGCTGCCGGCTGTTCGATGGCGGATATGGCGGATGATGAGCAGGTAACACGTTGCTGGGCCGAACTCTCCGAAATCATCAATCCGGACGAGTGCGTCACACCGGTCACATATATCAACTCTACCGCAGCCCTGAAATCATTCTGTGGCGAACATGGTGGCATTGTCTGCACCTCCGGCAATGCACAAAAAATTCTTGAGTGGAGTTGGAGCAACCGTGAAAAAATTCTTTTTTTTCCGGATCAGCACCTGGGCGAAAATACCGCTGTCGCAATGGATATTCCGGATTCGGATATGATCATCTGGGATCCTGCCCTGCCCATGGGTGGCAATTCACCGGCGGAGATTGAAAAAGCACGCCTTATTCTATGGAAAGGTTTTTGTTCGGTGCATCAGCTCTTCAAGCCGGAACATGCCGACACCATGCGCCGCAACCATGAGGGTATTGAAATCCTGGCTCATCCGGAATGTTCGCGCGCCGTTTGTGAAACAGCCGATTTCGTTGGTTCAACCGAAATGATCATCAAGCGTGTATCAGAAGCCCAAACAGGACAAACCTTTGCCATTGGTACAGAACTGAACCTTGTCAACCGCCTGCGCATTCAGTTTCCGGATAAACCCATCTGGTTTCTCTCGCCCATGGTATGTATGTGTTCAACCATGTTCCGCACTGATCCACAGCACCTGTGCGCGGCATTGACATCTATCCGTGATTCCCTGAACGGGCAACCGGCCATCAGCAATCAAATCACCGTACCTCAACAACAAAAACGCTGGGCCAGACTGGCACTGGAAAGGATGCTGCACCTTGCCTAAATTTTATTATTTCCTCACCACACTGCTGGCTACACTACTGTTCAGCACATCGTTCAGCATGCCAGTACAGGCTGCAGACAATAACCAGAAGCTGTTACAAGAGCAGATCAAAACATTCAAGCATGGCGAAAATCATCGCTTCGCACCACAAACCCTTGAACGGGCCGAGGCCTATATGGGTGCTGCCATGCTGGCAAGTGAGCAGGAAAAACAGCAGGAAGTGGATGCTGCCCTCGCGAAAGCAGCTGAAAAGCTGTCCGAAGCCAAACAAACAGCCGAAGATTTCAAACAGCGTTTTGCCAGACTGTTGAGTCTGCGCAAAGGTGCAGTTGCCATCACTGAAATCATTACGTCATCCGGCAAGGCAATCAGCGATATGTCACCGACACAGATTATTAAAGATGCCGAACGTGAATTGACGCTGGCGATCGAAACACATGAACGGGGAGAACTGAATCAAACCCGCATCCATGCGGACAAAGCAACGAAATATTACAGGCAGGTGCTGGACAAAACACTGCCATGGCTGACCGAGCTGACAGCAAGCACAATCGGTAAAGCGGCCAATGCCAATGCCCGACAGTATGCACCGCATATATATCAGGCAGCCAAGGACAAACTGGCTGAGCTGGAAGCCTTCATCAACGGGAGGACCCATACCGTGCCTGAATATCCGGAGTCCGGTTTATATCTGGCTCGTGAAGCCGAACATGTCGCCCAACAGGTCAAGGCATGGCGCAGAAAGCGCAGCAGTCATGAAGAACTCATTCTGAAAACAAGAACGCTGAAGCTGCAACTGGCCCGCGAATTGGGGATCAGTAATGAATCCAGCCCCATGCTGACAGATATTGAAACCAGGGATTTGCTGCGGGCAGTAAAAAAGCTGAACAAGGAACTGGCCGATGAACGCAAAGCGCATCGCATGGATATGGCCAGACTTGGAAAGGAACTGCAAAACAAACTGGCCGCACAAACCGATGAGATGAAGCAGGAGCAGCAAAACCAGTTATCCACGATCAAGGAAGCATTCAAAGCCAAACTGGAACGGGAAACCTTCGAGAAAAAACGGCAACAGCGGCTACAAAAGCTTTTCAAACAGGGTGAAGCGGAAATCCTGGTCAATCTTGACGGCTCACTGCTGATTCGACTCACCGGACTGAAGTTCCATTCGGGCAGAAGCAAAATCAGTTCAAAATACTTCGACTTGCTGGGCCGATTAAAGCAGGCCATGGATATTTATCAGGATCGCAGCCTGCGCATCGAAGGTCACACTGACAACCGTGGCGATGTCAAATACAATCAGGTTTTATCGCTGAAACGTGCTGAGGCCGTACGTGATTTTCTCATTGCCGCCGGTGCTGACGGCACACGTTTAAAAGCACTGGGATATGGTGAAGTCCGCCCTATTGCCAGCAATGAATTTGCGCAGGGTCGCGACATGAACCGGCGTATTGATGTCATCATCAATGCCCCGGAGTAATTACCCGGTACAAGCTGTATGAGCGAAATAACCGGCATCGACGACCTGCCGGAAAGTATCCGTGATCATGCGCAGGTTATACTCGCAGATTATGAGAGCGATTCCCCTTATAAACGCACCCTGATTCTGGAAACCCTGCGACTGGTGTCCGGTGGCTACGAAAATGTGGATATCAAAATGCTGTCCAGAATAATGGCTGAATTACGTCAGGGGCTGGACGTGTTCAAGCCCTATCAGTCATGCCGGAAAGTGGCCATTTTCGGCTCGGCCAGAACGCCGAAAGATCATCCCCGCTATCAACACGCCTACAACTGCGCTGCAGCTCTGCAACAAGCCGGCTTCATGATTATCACCGGTGGCGGTGGCGGCATGATGCAGGCAGCCAATGAAGGGGCCGGTGAAAAACACTCCTTTGCCATTAATATCAACCTTCCGTTGGAACAACTGCCCAACCCGGTCATGATCAATTCTACGCGCCATTTTTATTGCCAGTACTTCTTTACCCGCAAGCTCTTTTTTCTCAAGGAAAGCGATGCCATTGTACTCACCGCCGGTGGATTCGGCACGCTGGATGAAGCTTTTGAAACATTGACGCTGTTGCAAACAGGGCGTAATCCCCCGTTACCCGTCATCATGCTGGAAGCTCCCGGTGATGATTACTGGGGGCCGTTCATGCGCTCATGGATGCGCCGTCTGGTAAAAGACGGGCTCATTGATTCAGAGGATAATCATCTTCTTTATCACACCGACAGTATCAAAGCCACAGTGAACCATATTCGTGACTTTTATATGAATTACCACAGCTTTCGCTATGTTGGGAAATGTATCCTGCTGCGCATCATGAACCCGCTATCCGAAAGTGCCCTCAAACGGTTAAATGCGGAGTTTTCCGATGTGCTCAGAAAAGGAACGATTGATCAGGTTTTTCAATGGCCCAAGTCGGATGATAAATGCTACGATCACCTGCCGCGTCTGCGCATGCATCTGGATCGTTCCCGCATGAATGTGCTACCTCATATTATTCGTCGCATGAATGCGCTGTATCAATTTGATCAACGGAAAGATTAGCCATATCTGATGGCTGCAACCCGCTCACAAAATATTTTCGTGCGGTTTAGGCGAACCAAGATTGACGTCACCACGCCTGCTCCCACAATTGCTCACCACTTCAGGAGATAGATTATGACATATAACGTTTACGGCGTAGGCAACGCGATCATGGATTTGCAGGTGCAATGCGAGAATAGCTTCCTTGATACAGCCGG
>JAUZQH010000183.1 GCA_030951065.1 Mariprofundus sp.
GCAATGGAAGGCTTCTCATAAGCTTCGCGACGACGGCATTCGGAAATCACGCCACCTTTCTCGACCTGCTTGCGAAAACGCTTCATCGCAATTTCAAACGGCTCTTCAGGATTTACTCTAATTCCTGGCATATAAAAACATCACCACCTTTGGACTCTATCCAAATAACTGTAGCCTTGATCGACGACACTAAGCGTCAGGCTCGCCCTTCTCCCGTTACGGCGCTAGGCTTTCTAGCAGCACCCCAGGCGGGAATAAAAGGGCGGCGAATTATGGCTATAGATCAGAACAAGTCAAATCAGGATGGCTCGCACATAAAGCCTTCCGGTTTGCTGCGCGCTGCTTCCAAAGTGGGCGGCTGGACCATGTTATCGCGTATTCTCGGTTTTGTGCGCGACATCCTGCTGGCACGCGTACTGGGAGCCGGCATACTCGCCGATGCTTTTTTTGTTGCCTTTAAACTACCCAATTTTTTTCGTCGCATGTTTGCCGAAGGTACACTTACCGTTGCACTGGTACCGGTATTGTCGGATGAACGTAGAAAAGGGGAACAGTCAGCCCATGCATTCCTTAATGCACTGGCGACCTTGCTGCTCATTATTCTGACCTTATTTACTCTGCTCGGCATGCTGTTGATGCCATGGCTGCTGTATCTATTCGCCCCCGGCTTTGCCGATGAACCGGACCGATGGGCTATAGCACTGGAGCTGGCGCGCTGGATGTTCCCCTATCTGGGCATGATTTCTCTGGCAGCACTGGCCTGGGCTGTGCTCAATACGCACAAACAGTTTGCTGTCCCGGCGGCCAGTCCGGCATTATTAAATATTGCCATTATCTTTGCTGCCATCGTACTGGCGCCTTTGTTTGAAAACCCGGCCATTGCCCTTGCTATCGGTGTACTGATTGGCGGTGCCTTGCAGCTGGCTATCCAGTTCCCCGCCTTAAAACGGATCGGCTGGGTTCCCGCCATCAGCTTTGATTTTCAACAACCCGCTATCCGCGAAACACTGCGTCTGTTCGGTCCCGCTCTGCTCGCCATTGCCGCCGTTCAGATCAATATTCTTATCGGTACCATTCTGGCCACATTACTGGAGACAGGTGCTGTCTCTTATCTGTATTATTCCGATCGCATTGTGCAATTGCCGCTGGCACTTTTTGGCATCGCCATGAGCACGGCATTACTGCCCGCCTTATCTGACCACCTTTCCCGAGGCGACCAGACTGCCGCCGCAGACGACTTGCGCTCGGGTCTGGTCTGGCTGACCTGGATTACCCTGCCGGCAGTGGTCGGTTCCTTTTATCTTGCCGAACCCATTGTTGTGACCCTGTTCGAACGAGGTGCTTTCAGCCATGCTGATAGCATAGCGACTGCGCAAACGCTCAAAGCCTATGCTGTGGGTCTGATTGCTTTCTGCTGGGTAAAACTGCTCGCATCTGCATGTTATGCCGAAAAAGATGCCAGAGCGCCAATGCGTTATGCTGCCATCAGCGTGGTCGTCAATATACTATTAGCGGTGATTCTGATGCAATTCTGGGCCTATGTCGGCCTGGCACTGGCCACCTCACTGGCGGCATTTGTAAATGTAATACTGCTTTATATGCGACTCACCAAAACTTATGGCTCCCTGTTTACGGTTGATATTGCAAAACGCCTGGCTACAGCCGTCATTGCCTGTGTGGTCATGCTGCTATATCTGGTCGGTTTGGATATGCAATGGCCTTTTCCTGCAAATGGTCTGATGCAAGGCATCTGGATCAGCATAGCAGTTTTCGGTGCTACCGCGGTTTTCTTTATTTCTGCTTTTGTGCTGGGAGAGAGGAAGCTGCTTATGAAATTTTTCAGGAGGAATCATCGTGCGGCGTGATGTGATTGTGTTTGATATTGAAACAGTGATCGATGCCGATGCCTCGCGACGTATATTGCGATCACCGGAACTTACCGACAACGAAGCACGGAACGGACTTGCTGAATACTTCCTTCAAAAGACAGGTGGACGTAATGATTTTCCGCGCCAGCCATTTCATCAGGTGGTTGCAATCTCTTATGGCCACCTGATCCGGGAGCCCGGAGAAGAAGCCAGTGAACTGGTAATCCGCAGGCTGGCCAGCGGTGGCGATACAAACAGCTCGGAAAAGGAATTGCTGGAAGGCTTCTTTCATTTGATTGATGCCCGGGCACCACAACTGGTCAGTTTCAATGGCCGGGGGTTTGATATCCCGGTACTGAAATATCGTGCCATGGCGCATGGGCTGAGTTGCCCTCGCTGGTTTACGGAAGGGGATAAATGGCACAATTATGACACCCGTTATTCTCCAGAGTATCACTGCGACCTGCTGGAAGTGTTATCTGATTTCGGAGCTTCAGCCCGCTGTTCGATGGATGAAGTGGCAGCGGCATTCAATGTTCCGGGTAAACTGGAAACTGCAGGCGACAATGTTCGGGATATGTTCGAATCAGGACAGATTGAAGCAATTCGCAACTACTGTGAAACTGACGTGCTCTCTACCATGCTGATTTTTCTGCGCTATCAGCTCTTTTCCGGTGCATTGAGTGAAGGGGCCTACACCCGTGCAGTGCTCGGCATCCACAATTATCTCGCATCAGAAGCAGAATTCCGACCACATCTGGACGAATATTTGAAAGCATGGGAGCAGTCAGAGCATGAATAACTGCCTATCCCGGCAAAAAGCCCCTGAAAAGGTCCTTTTCAGGGAGATGCTGATTAAAGGCATCCTGCCTGTAATCAGTCCGCAAATGCAAAAATGCGCGTTTGTATTTGCTTACAAATCAAGCACTTGCGAGTTTGATTTGGCAGCCCGTCCGTGGGCTGCACGGAAGCACTGACACATCAGCGCATCCTTAGAGGGAGGGGAACCAAATTACCGGTTTGGCCGGTTAATCGTCCATATATGATAACCGTGGGATGATCCTGATTTAATCTGGTGTTCAGCGCGCTGTGCCTTACTGACTTTCCGGTCAGAATGAAAATAAATACGTCCGTTGCGGCCCATCTGGGCTGCGCCGTCACGCGCCTTGTCAAACGTCACCTGGATCAGATTACGTCCATCAATGCCAATAGACCAGATATCCCAGCCGGATTTGTTTGGATGGCGTAAATCATTGCCAGCACGGTTCGATGTGAATAAAATTGATTTACCATCATTGCTCCATGATGGTTGTACATCGACACTTCTGGCATCTGTAATCTGAATAAGGTCGGAGCCGTCGGTGCGCATCCGGAACAGGTGGTAACTGCGTCCCGTCGGCATGGAAAAAGCAATCCATTTACCATCCGGAGATAGCGATGGATTCACACCTTCAGACAGCACACGCCCTGTGCCATAGCCATCATAACGAACAATTTCTGTAACAAAACCGGGGAAGTTCCAGTTGTTAAAATCATCGTGCTTGGTATGTCTGCGTGTTTTTGTTTTGGACTTTCTATTGATCGGCTTCAACCGTGTCGCGATGATGGCGCCATCCGCCAATAATACCGGTTGGGTAAGAATACCATCCAGCCGCTGAATGCGCCGCTGCATACCTTCGCCATCGGATATTTTTTCCCACAAACCCAGCCCGCCGGCCCGATCTGAAAGGTAATACACCTTGTCCTTGCTCATCCAGCGCATGGAATCCAGCGCTCTTACGTCAAAACTGACGCGATTGGCCGGGTCGCCGTTTTCACTGAACCGGCGTGAAACCCAGGCATCTTTTCCCTGCCAGGTTACGGTGAGCAGATAACGGCCGTCCGGTGAAGGCAACGGATACATCTCATTCTGTTTGTTCTCCAGAGTTAACAGCGTTGCCGTATCCGCAGGTGCAGAAACATGGCGGTCACCCGTCGGCACAATGCCTGCCGCGTGCTCGTCAAGCCAGTCCATAATTTCGGATGCCTGTGTTGCAGGAACAGCGCAAACCAAGGCTATTAAGAAATATACTGTTTTCCGCATCTGTCTCTCCCTGTTATGATGATTATGCCGCGAACAACAGCCCGAACCATGCCCGGCAAGCTATAAAAATATTATGGATGAAAGATTAATATTTATTTACACCATGTCATGAATGACTCCATTTGAAGAAAGCGCCTGCATGATAATGTCCTTCAAGCCGAATCACCCCCCATTTCGAGCAGTTCCTTGAGGTTGGCGAAATCCGTATCCATTCCGCGCTTGGCAATGTGACCGACTACCGGCGATGCGGCCTTGAAGAAACGACCAACATCAATGCTCAGTGTACGAATGACCCGGGTGCGATGATCACCGCATGCTTCGAATGACATGGTTGTTTCCATCGGAAATGGGCCGGACAGGCTTTTGGCTGCCCATGCGCTGCCATCCTCTTTGCGGGCGGTAACTTCCCAATCCTGTTCAATCACGCGTCCCATGAATTTCTCTTTGAAGTGATAAATAGTGCCGACAGCAGGCGGGCCGTCGGATTTCTTTTCCGACTCCAGTACCGATGTCTGCCACATCGGGTCGTTATTATTATCATCCACAAAGGCGATAACCTCTGCAATAGGACGATTAATTTCTATACTTGCTTCCAGTTTACTCAATGGCATTTCAGCCTCCTTTTAACATATGGAATACTATCCATCACTCCCGCAGCAATTCAGTGATACCGGTTTTTGAACGGGTCTGTTCATCCACTTTCTTGACGATAACAGCGCAGTAAAGATTCGGACCACCGGATTTACCCGGCATGGAACCGGACACAACCACGGAATAGGGAGGAACCTCGCCATAGTGCGTTTCACCGGTTTCCCGATCAAAAATACGTGTCGACTGGCCGATATAAACACCCATCGAAATCACCGCACCCTCACGCACGATTACGCCTTCGACAATTTCCGAACGGGCACCGATAAAACAGTTATCTTCGATAATCGTCGGTGTTGCCTGCAAAGGCTCCAGCACACCACCAATACCGACACCACCGGAAAGATGCACGTTCTTGCCAATCTGGGCGCAGGAACCGACTGTACTCCATGTGTCCACCATGGTCCCCTCATCGACATAGGCACCGATATTCACGTATGATGGCATCAGTACAACTTTCGGTGCAATAAAAGCGCCCTTGCGCACAGTTGCCGGAGGCACGACGCGCATGCCGCCCTTGCGGAACATCTCTTCGCCCCAGTTGGAAAACTTTTGCGGCACCTTATCGTAATAATTGGTATCACCGGCGCTGATCACCTGATTATCATGCAGTTTGAAATAGAGCAGCACGGCTTTTTTCAACCACTCCTGCGTAACCCAGTTACCATCGGCATCCTTCTCGGCCACACGCACACCGCCGTCATCGAGCAACTGGATGGTGTGTTCGACAGCATCGCGGATTTCGGCACTGGCCGAGCGAACATCCCACTCGTTTCTGTTTTCCCAGGCGTTTTCAATTGTTTCCTGTAAATGATTCATGCTTAAACTCCCTGTCTCACACTATTCAATGAATGATATCATCCCGACCCGTGCAATCCAGCACGAATACAGTACCGGAGAAGCCGCATCTGCAGACTGATTACAGAACGATTTCCTCGGGCCTCTCATGGCTGAGAAATTCAATATTGGACATGCTTAACCCGTATGCCCCTGCCAGCCCGAATATGGCGATATCGCCGATGTCGGCAGCCTCGACAGCAATATCGTTGGCGAGCTTATCGGCGCCGGTGCATAAAGGGCCGCCAAAATAGACCGATTCATCCCGAACCGATTCCTGCCCGTCGAACAGAGGCGCGCGAAACATACGCAGCACGGCCAGCGGATGATTAATAGCAAGTGCCGCCGGCCTCCGGAAATGGTTGATACCGCCGGCACAGATCACCTGTTTTTTACCTCGCGACAGTTTGATATCAAGAATCTCGGTGCAGAACCAGCCGGAATCAGCTGCCAGATAGCGCCCGAGCTCCAGAAAAAAGGTACGCCCGCCAAAACCATAATGTTCAATCAGTTTTGCCAAACCATCGGCATAAGCCTGCGGATCAAAATCATCCCCATGCTCCAGATAATCCACTCCGAAGCCGCCACCAAAATCAATCGTATCGCAAACCGCATCGGCATATTCACCTTCAATATGTTGTGCCATGCCAAACACCAGCTCACAGTTTTTCAGCAAATCATCAACATTAAGCACACCCGAAGCGGCATAAACATGCAGACCGCGAAAATTCAGATGTTCAAGAGCCAGAATCCGGGGCAGAACATCGTCCAGTTGCTCTTCATCAACGCCGAATTTTTTTGAACCGCCCGAGAATGTCGTTTGTGCTTCATGGATATCGAAATTGGCATTAATACGCAGCAGAATATCCTGGCATCTCCCTGCTTCGGCAGCGATGGCATTGAGTCGATGGGCTTCTGTCAGCGATTCAATGTGCACGGTACGAATACCCTGCTTCACTGCCCACGTCAGTTCTTCCGGAGACTTGCCCGGTCCGGTGTAAATCAATTGCCCTGGACTGAAGCCGGCTGTTACAGCCTTCTCCGCCTCACCGAGGCTGGCGATCTCAATACCACGAGCTCCTGCTTCAAACGCCGCCCGCAAAAATTCCGCATGCGGGTTGGCTTTCATGGCATAAAAGATTTCCACACCCGCCGGCATGATATCGGCCAGATGTGTAATTTTTGTTCGCATGGCCGTGGTGTCATAAACATAGCAGTTCAGTGTTCCACCATTGTCGGCCCGTTGCCTGAGTTGTTGTTCCACTTTGGATGGTATTTGCATGACTAGCTCTCGTTCACACTAATTCTGACGGCACGCAGTCTGCGCGCCAGTTCTGCAGCACACTCCGGCCCGTCCACCAGCGCAGCGCGGATATAACCGGCGCCGGGGTTAATGCCATCGGCATCTTCCGCCGCCAGATATGAACCCGGCAGTACTGTGACCGCCTGCTGATCATAGGCAGCTACTGCAAAATTCTCATCGTGCTCTACCGGCAGCCAGACAAAAAATGAACCGGGCGGAATCGTGATACCATCAGTCCCATAAATGTCGAAAAAGGCTTTTAAACTGTTGCGATAAACTTCCAGATGCTGCTGAACATGGGTTTCATCCGACCACGCAGCCCTCGCAACGGCCTGAAGTGGTAACGGTGTTGCTGGCCCCGTATAACTGCGCAGTTTGGTGAAACGCGCAATCAAACCGGCATCGCCGGCAATCAGGCCGGAACGCATGCCGGGTAAAGCCGAACGTTTGGAGAGCGAGTTCATCACCAGACAGCGGCTGAAGCCTTGCCGCCCTGACAATTCAGCCACTTCCAGCAGACCAACCGGTTTATCCTGCCAATAAATCTCCGAATAACATTCATCCGAAACAATATAAAAATCATATTTGTCCGCCAATGCCAGCAAATGTGTAAAGTAATCGGTACCGGCAATCCAGCCGGTCGGGTTGGATGGAGAGCAGACATACACCAGCGCTGTATTCGCCCATACGGATTCGGGAACGGCATCGAGATCCGGTGCAAACCCGCTTGCCTCGGTACAGGGCAGAAAGACAGCTTCCGCTCCGGCTGTCAGTGCCGCGCCCAGATAAATCTGATACATCGGATTGGGCATCAGCACATAAGGTTTTTTATCCGCTTCCGGGTTGATCAGGGCGTGGGCAACAGTAAACAGTGCTTCGCGTGTACCGTTGGCAGTAAGTACCTGCGTGGCTGCATTGACATATTGCAAGCCGTAACGCCGCTGCAGCCAGTCAGCAATGGCTTGGCGCAATTCAATCGATCCGACCGTGGACGGGTATTTGGAGAAGCCTGATACATGGGCCGATAGCGTATCAGCGACAAAGGAAGGTAATGGCAAACGCGGTTCCCCTGCCCCGGCATCAATGGGCACGAGATCAGGCCGGGGGGAATGGCCGGAAAACAATAACTTCAGGCGCTCAAACGGGTAAGCCCCCAGTTTTTCCAGCCGAACCTGACGCAATTGATCACGCTGACTCACTTGCGGAACAGATCCACACCACGGGCACGGATCGATTTACTCCATGGCCCGAAATTACCATTCACATCAACAGCACGAAGCCGGTACACAAATTCGATCTTGGTGGTTTTCAGATTGATAATCTTCTTTGTTGTCCGGTTGACCAGATCGGCCAGCGGTTGCTGATCACGATAACGGCGCCAGAAACCGGGGCACTGGCAATAGGGATCAATCTGGGTGCGATCAATCTGGTAACCGACACCTTTGGGGTCGCCCACAAGCTTGAAAGTCAGCTTCAGCACATTGCCGGCCTGTTCATATTGAAGACCGAGCAGCTGCGGTTTTACCGAGCTGTCAGAAACAGGATGCGGTGCTTCCTTGTGTCCGCACCCGGTCAAGACCATTGCCAGCATCAGGCCGGCCAAAAGAGGGCTAACCCTGTATCGTAAAAATTCATGCATGATATTTCTCCAGTCTGGACTGCCACGCGGCGGTTTGCTTGCGCACCTGTTCAGGTGCTGTGCCGCCTATATGATTTCGGGATGCAACACATGCTTCGACAGAAAGCGACCGCACCATATCGGCACTGAGCCGCTCGTCAATATCGGCACAGGCCTGATCATCCATGGTATGGAGTTCAATCGACTCGCGAATACAGTACGCCACCGACTTGCCGACAATGGCGTGCGCTTCCCGGAACGGCACCCCGGCACGCACCAGTGCATCAGCCAGATCGGTTGCCGTGGCAAAACCCGAAGAGGCCGCCCTGTGCATCACATCCCTGTTGACCGTCATGCCCGGCAGCATATCACCGAATATACGCAGGGAACCTTCGAGATTATCGAACGCGTCGAACACCGCTGTTTTATCTTCCTGCATATCCTTGTTGTAAGCCAGCGGCAAGCCTTTCACCGTGGTCAGAATAGCAACCAGCCCTCCGATAATACGACCGGACTTTCCACGTACCAGCTCCGGCATATCCGGATTTTTCTTCTGGGGCATAATGGAAGAGCCGGTACAAAAGGCATCCGGAAGATCGATAAATCCAAACTGGGCGCTCATCCACAAAATCAGCTCTTCGGAGAAGCGGGACAGGTGGACAGCACAAATCGAAGCCGCGGCCAGCAGTTCCATGATGTAATCGCGATCCGACACGGCATCCAGTGAGTTGGCTGTCGGCGCATCGAAGCCCAGCGTGTCCGATGTCATGTTCCGGTCAATCGGAAATGTCGTCCCGGCCAGCGCGGCCGAACCCAGAGGACACTGATTCATACGCTTGCGCGCATCGTGAAAGCGACCGGCATCGCGCTCAAACATTTCCACATAAGCGAGCAAATGATGCCCCAGCGTGACCGGCTGGGCGGTTTGTAAATGGGTAAAGCCCGGCATGATGGTCTCGGCATGCTCCTCCGCCAATGTCACCAGCACCGACTGCAGATAGCGAATGCGGGCAATCATCGCATCCGTACGGCGGCGCAAATAAAGACGGGTATCGGTAGTCACCTGGTCGTTGCGGGAACGGGCTGTGTGCAAACGTTTGCCGGCATCTCCGATTTTTTCGGTCAGGCGTGACTCAATGTTCATATGCACATCTTCCAGCGCAATGGTAAATGTAAACTCGCCGCTTTCGATCTCACCGGCAATCTCATCAAGTCCGCGCAGAATGACGTTCAAATCCTCATGCGCCAGAATGCCCTGTTCACACAACATCCTGGCATGCGCTTTCGAACCGGCAATATCCTCGGCATACATACGTGCATCCACATCAGTGGATGCATTGAATGCTTC
>JAUZQH010000184.1 GCA_030951065.1 Mariprofundus sp.
CAACCTGTCTCGAAACAGGTGCAAAATCAGTATGTGGCAATGCAAAACATGGATACACGATTCCTGTATCTGGCTGCCCAGAGCGCCCTGAAAGAGGGGAACCGTACACTTGCCATTGAACTGCTGGAGACACTGGTCAAAAAAGACCCCAAAGCAGTTGGTCCGCATATTCAACTCACCACCTTGCTGCTCACAAATGGCCAGACAGACAAAGCCAAAGTACATCTGGATACGCTGCTTGCAGAAAAAGACCTGCAACCGGACCAGCGAGAACAGGTCCAGCTCACCCGCATCCGGCTCTATCTGGCGGAATCCCGTTCTGAAAAAGCACTGGATGCTATCACCGGCTTTCTGAAAGCCCACCCGAGCCATATACAGGCGCGTGACCTTCAGGCCAGAATCCTCTCCAGCCAGAAACGTTTCGATGAAGCGCTTGCTGCTATTAATACAGCTATACGAAAAAAGGACCTGCCGGAATTTCGCCAGCTACAGGCTCAACTGCTGGTTAAAAAAGGCGACATCACTTCGGCCAAAGCTTCCCTGATCCGAATGCAGGAATTGGCGCCTGATGATGATACACCGGTTTTAATGCTCAGTGCACTTGCATTGAAAGAAAACAACAGCGCTGAAGCAGAGAAAGTGCTCCGCGCTTTTATTGCAGACCACCCTGAAGCTCTGAACGTCAATCTGACTCTGGGCAAACTTTTGGTGCAGGAAAAACGACTGGTTGAAGCCATTCTTGTATACAGGGATATTGCCAGTCGATCCGGCAACAACCCCGAGGTACTGCGACAATTGGGCATGCTTTATTTCCAGCACCAGGACTATGCTGAAGCGGAAGAAACGTTCCGAAAACTGATTAAGGCCTACCCTGATGATATAAACCGTTTTTATCTGGCGGCTAGTCTGGAGGCACTGGACAGGAGCTCGGAGGCCAGAGACATCTATGAAAAGATCGATGACAGTTCGCCAATGGCAATTGACTCACAGATCCGGCTGGCTGCCATTGATATCAGTCAGGATAAACTGGATAAGGCCAGCAAACGCTTACAGAATATCCTGAAATCAAAACCGGCACATCTGGATGCCCAGATCATGCTGTCTTCCATTCGATTGAGTCAGAAACAATATCGGCAATTACTCGATGAAACTGACAATCTGATGGGAAAAAGCAACCTTCCGGCCCGATTGTTGTTCAACCGCGCGGTAGCTTTCGATCATTTTAAACAGTATGAACAGGTCGAAGCCATGCTCAATCGTATTATCAGCCGCCAGCCGAATAATGCCGAAGCGCTGAATTTTCTCGGCTACACCTATGCGGTTCAGGGCATAAACCTGAACAAGGCAATCGCATTGATTAAGCTCGCCCTGATTCAGAAACCGGATGACGGCTATTATCTCGACTCACTGGCCTGGGCATATTACCAGAAAGGTGAATACTCCAAAGCTGCGGCCACACAAGCCAAAGCACTGAAAAAGGTTACTGATGATGCTGTGATGTACGATCATTACGGTGATATCATGTGGAAAAACGGCAAGCCCGAAGCAGCACGCCAGGCATGGCAAAAGGCTATCAAACTGAAGTCCATGCACCCGGATCAATTAAAGCAGAAAATCAAAGCAGGCCTTAAATAGCCTTGATGGCGTTCATTTCCCTTCCAGCTCGCGGTTTATTGCCGATGTATCCAGGCATTCTGTGCATGGTTGCCATACTGGTGCTATCAGGTTGCACAAGCACATCGTTACACAAACCGGCTGTGTCAGTGACCCCGGCATCTATCGGCCCGTACCCTTCTTTTTCAGGGCGTCTCATTGTTATTGAGCCGACAAAGCGATGGCAGGTATCCCTGAAATGGCAAGCCAGCAAACCCGAGCAAGGATGGCTGCGCATTACGCATGCAGCAACCGGCACTGTTGTAGAGCTTCGCTGGCATGGCAAGGCCATGCAAATTCGTGATAATCAGCAACCAGCATGGCGGCAAATCGAACTGGAGAAATTGTCGGAGCATGGCATTATTATTCCACCGCATGAGCTGGCTGCAATTCTGCTCGGCCGAATGCCTGCTCACTTCAGGCAAAAAAGCGGACAGATATGGGAAAGCCGGGATTCTGGTTACCTGGTCCGCCTTCGCTGGCAAAAAAAGCTGCGTAAACTGACCATCACCGATATGAAGCACGGACGCAAAGCTGTCCTGAAGATTCAGCCATAACCAACATGGATCGCTGCTTCCCTGCCCCTGCGAAAATCAATCTGTATCTTCGCATCAACGGCATCCGTCCCGATGGCATGCACGAACTGGATACTGCTTTCGCCTATACCGATCTTTGTGATCAACTGAAAATATCCCTGTCGGAGGATATCATCGTTGACTGTTCGCAGAAGCATCTGGCCGGAGAAAACAATCTGGTACATAACGTCCTGTCCTCTTTCAAAGCCCGATACGGGATCAACCAGGGGTTGAGCATTTATATTGAAAAACACATTCCGGAACAGGCCGGCCTGGGTGGCGGCTCATCCGATGCAGCCACAGCCCTGATGGTAGCGAACCAACTGTGGAATATTCAGGCGGACACAAACGAATTGATCAATTTTGTCACCCCCTTCGGAGCAGATATCCCCTGTTTTCTCTATGGCCGAGCCAGTCTGGCGCAGGGTATTGGTGAAAAAATGCAGGATTACCTGTTACCGTTACCAACCGGGATTCTCTTGCTGGCTCGCCCTGCCACGGGACTATCCACCGGTGAAGTCTTCCGGCATTTTGATAGATCACTTCGCCCTGATCGTTCATTGACCGGCCCGGAGGTGCTGGATACTATCCGCCGCGATTCGCCGCAGATGGCTGAAAATGATTTGGAAGCGAGCGCCTGTAGCCTCAACCCCGATGTTGCCAAGTTGCTTCAATGCTTGCATCAACATACGGATATGGCATGGATGAGTGGCAGTGGTTCGGCTTGCATTGCTCTGTTTGAGCAACATGATAAAGCCAGAGAAGTAGCAAAGCTGCTGACACAGCAGCATAAAGCGAATTGGACGTATACCGGACGCATAAAAAACGTGCATCCAATACAAGGGAAGCTTTGAGTGTTCAGAGTATCTAAAAATGGGACGTGGCCAAGCGGTAAGGCAACGGGTTTTGATCTCGTCATGCGCAGGTTCGAATCCTGCCGTCCCAGCCAGTTACGTTTACCTGAGTCATTATGGTAACCGATATATCGAGTGAACCGGATGTGTGCAACATCCACAGGAGGGAACTGAGCATGTTCCATCAAAAAATGCGGCTGTTTGCAGGCACGTCCAACCCCTCACTCGCACAGTCGATCTGCGATCACATCGGACACCCCATGGGCGACCTGTATTTCCAGCGTTTTTCCGATGGAGAAATTTTCCTCCAGATCAGGGAAACCATTCGCGGCCATGATGCATTTTTTATTCAGAGCACCAGCAAACCGGCCAATGCCAATCTGATGGAGTTACTGATTTTCATCGATGCTGCCAAGCGTGCATCCACACGCAATATCTGCGCTGTTATCCCCTATTTTGGCTATGCCCGGCAGGATCGTAAAAGTGCCGGTCGCACACCGATTTCAGCCAAGCTGGTTGCCGACCTGATCACCCGTGCCGGTGCAACCCGTGTTCTCACACTCGATTTACATGCCACCCAGATTCAGGGTTTCTTTGATATCCCCGTTGACAATATTTTCGCCATCCCCCTCTTCTCCAAGGATATCGAGGAACGCAATAATATGGATGACATCATGATTGTCTCCCCGGATGTCGGCGGTGTTGTGCGTGCACGTGCACTGGCCAATCGCCTGCATGTGGATATGGCCATCGTTGATAAACGCCGGCCCGCCCCGAATGTCGCCAAGGTCATGAATATCATTGGTGATGTCAGTGGCAAACACTGCATCCTGATTGATGACATGGTTGATACTGCCGGCACG
>JAUZQH010000185.1 GCA_030951065.1 Mariprofundus sp.
TCAGAAATAAATCTTCATGTTCCAATTTATACAAATCATCGGCAAATTTTGGCAACTGGCCAGTGCCTGTCATGGTTTTTCGGTTGGCCATGGCTGGCACCCATACTTCTTCATAACCATGTTTATCGGTATGCAAGTCCAGCATGAACTGCATCAACGCACGCTCCAGACGCGCCGCCGCGCCTTTCAACACAGTGAATCGGCTACCGGCCAGTATTGCACCCGCTTCAAAATCGAGAATGCCAAGATCGACGCCAATATCCCAGTGCGGTGGTACATTATCCGTGCGTGGCGTTCCCCAACGTCGAATTTCGACATTATCGTCTTCACTACTGCCATCGGGCACAGACTCATGCAACGGATTGGGAATCTCCAGCAACACAGCAGTGAATTCTGCTTCGGCCTCTTTAGCCTGTGCTTCCAGCTCTTTCACCTGGCGGGATACTTGACCCATGGCAGCAATTTCAGCACTGGCATCTTCGCCAGCCCCTTTCTTCTGGCCGATTAACTTTGAAACCCGATTACGCTCGGCCTGTAATGCCTCGGATTCAACTTTCAGTTCGCGCTGTCTGGCATCGAGTGCACGCGCCCTGCCCCACGGACTGTCTGCTCCCACCACGCCGTCACCACGGCGGGCCAGTGCAGCTTCCATTGCATCAAAAGAACGGCGAAATGCCTGTCTATCAATCATCAGGAGTCTCGCTTTCCCCGATAGCTTCCTCTTCCAGTATATCATCTTCCTGTTTTTCAGCCACGCGCACAGCTCCGATCACACGCTCATCATCATCCACGCCGAACAGCTTCACACCCTGCGTATTACGGCCAATCACCGATACTCCGTCCATTTTGATGCGCACCAGACGACCGGTATCGGTCATCATCATAACCTGATCTTCGTCCAGCACCAGCAGCGCAGCGATCATGGCACCGTTGCGTCCACCGGTCTTGAGGGTAAACACACCCTGCCCACCACGTTTCTGAACATTATATTCAGACACCGATGTGCGCTTGCCAAAGCCGTTCTCTGAAACAGCCAGCAGGGTGGCGCGATCAGAAACCAGTGTCATTGAAATCAGTCGCTCACCTTTGGACATGCGCATACCTGTCACACCGCGTGTACTGCGTCCCATAGGGCGGACATCCGATTCAGAAAAACGAATGGCCTTGCCATTGCTGGCGCATAACATGATATCCTGCCCACCATTGGATACGACTACACCGATAAGACCATCGTCATCGTCAATCTTGATCGCGATAATGCCATTGGCACGAATATTCTGATATTCGGTTAACTTGGTCTTCTTGATGACGCCGTTCTTTGTCGCCATTACGATGAAGTGGCCTTCATCAAATTCACGAATCGCCAGCGTGGCAGAAATTTTCTCATCTTTTTCCACCGGCAGCAGATTCACCAATGCCTTGCCGCGTGCAGCACGGCCCGCCTGCGGAACTTCATAGACTTTCTTCCTGAATACACGCCCGCGATCCGAGAAGAACAGCAGATAATCATGGGTGGATGCCACCATGAGCTGTGTCACAAAATCCTCTTCCTTGGTGGTCATGGCCGTTTTGCCCTTGCCGCCACGGCGCTGGGCGCGGTACAGCGATGTCGCATTGCGCTTGATATAACCTTCACTGGAAATGGTTACGACCATATCTTCTTCGGTAATCAGATCTTCCACCGACAATTCTGCTGTTTCATCCATGATTTCAGATCGGCGCGGATCAGCATAACGATCGCGCACAGCTTCCAGTTCTTCGACAATCACTGCCATGAGCAGCTTCTCGTCAGCCAGGATGGCTTTCAGGTGCGTGATCAGTTTCTGAATCTCGTCAAATTCAGACTGAATCTTGCCGCGCTCCAGGCCGGTCAAACGATGCAGGCGCATATCGAGAATGGCCTGCGACTGTTTATCCGACAAACCAAAACGGTCCATCAATCCTGCTTTGGCTTCAGCCGGAGTCTGACTGGCACGGATTAATTTGATAACCTCGTCAATATTATCCAGTGCAATCAACAGGCCTTCTAAAATATGGGCCCGAGCTTCTGCTTTGGCCAGGTCAAACAGGCAGCGGCGCGTAACCACCTGACGCCTGTGGTCGAGGAAATGCAACAGCAATTCACGAACACCACACAATTTGGGTTGGCCATCCACCAGGGCCAGCAGATTGCAACCGAAATTGCACTGTAATTGTGTATGTTTATACAGATTATTGAGTACAACTTCGGGGATTTCATTCTTCTTCAATTCGATGGCGATACGCATTCCATCGCGGTCGGATTCATCACGCAGATCGGAAATACCTTCCAGTTTCTTGTCCCGTACCATATGCGCGATATTTTCAATCAAATTGGCCTTGTTCACCTGATAGGGCAATTCGGTGATAATCAGCGATTCACGTTTGGTGCGCGGGTGAATTTCCACCAACGCCTTGGCACGCATGGTCACCGAACCGCGGCCTGTCGTGAATGCCTGCTGCATGCCTTTACGGCCATAGATGAAACCGCCAGTCGGAAAGTCAGGGCCGGGCATAATCTGCATCAGTTCATCATCATCAATATCCGGGTTATTCACCAGCGCAATACAGGCATTGATGGCCTCACCCAGATTGTGCGGTGGAATATTGGTTGCCATACCGACCGCAATACCCTGCGATCCATTGACCAGCAGATTCGGGTATTTCGCCGGTAATACCTTTGGTTCTTTCAGTGACTCATCATAGTTGGGGGCAAAATCCACGGTATTTTTATCAATATCAGCCAGCAACTCGGCGGCCAGCCGACTCATACGAGCTTCGGTATAACGCATGGCAGCCGGCGAATCGCCATCGACCGAACCGAAATTGCCCTGCCCGTCCACCAGCACATGACGCATACTCCAGTGTTGCGCCATACGAACCAGCGCATCATATACGGCGGTATCACCATGGGGGTGATATTTACCAATCACATCACCGACCACACGAGCTGATTTCTTGAACGGCTTGTCATGCGTACAGCCCAAATCCTGCATGGCAAACAGAATACGGCGATGCACCGGTTTCAAGCCATCACGGGCATCAGGCAGAGCGCGACCGACAATCACGCTCATGGCGTAATCAAGGTAAGAGCGTTTCATCTCATCCTCGATCAGGACGGGTATAGCAGGATTCAGTGTTTCTTCCATGGTTTAACCTCTGTTGGTAGTACAAATATTATTCAACTGGTGCCCTCGACACGATTCGAACGTGTGGCCTGCCGCTTAGGAGGCGGCCGCTCTATCCAGCTGAGCTACGAGGGCTAACTGGTGCAGACTTTTCGCGCCCATAGTATGAAACAGCTTTCGAACCATAGCGTTTTCAAAGCCGGTCTGCACGATGAATTACGCAAAAAAGTTTAACGGGAAAATCATCTTATTCATAACACAACAGACTATGGACGTTGACATCGCCCAGTGCTTCTTTCCCATTCAGAAATGACAGCTCGATCACAAACAGGCAGGCATCGACTTCCGCTCCCAGCTTACGCACCAGCTGAACCGTTGCAGCAGCTGTACCACCGGTAGCCAGCAGATCATCCACCACGACAACCTTGTGACCGGCTGATAACGCATCACGATGTATTTCCAGCCGATCCATACCATACTCCAGCTCATATTCAACACTGTGAACATTGGCCGGAAGCTTGCCGGGTTTTCGCACTGTGATCAGCCCCAGGCCCAGCTGCTGAGCCAGAGCAGCACCAAAAATAAACCCGCGCGACTCAATACCGACGATAGCATCCACATCACTGCCGACATGGCATGCCAGTTCAGATACGACAGCGGAAAATGCCTCGCCATTCGCCAGTAGCGGTGTGATGTCCTTGAATACAATTCCGGGTCTGGGAAAGTCAGGCACATCGCGTATACAGTCCTGCCACCAGTTCATTGTGTTTATCATCAGATAATTTCCTCAAAACTTACTTTTTCATGTTCGACCATATTGCGCAACTTTTTCAGCGCAGTCATTTGAATTTGGCGGATACGTTCCCGTGTTACCCCCATGTGTTCGCCAATTTCCTCAAGCGTCCACGGGTCATGTACTCCCCCCAAACCATAACGTAAACGGACGACATCACGCTCCTTGGCTGTCAGTTTAGTCATCCACTTTCGAAGCATTTCATTGCGCTGATCATCACCCAGACTGTCGCCGGGGATGCTCACCTGTTCATCAGGGGTAACATCATACAAGGTAAAATCACCATCCGTGTGCAGAATCGCATCAGCACTCTCCGTGCTTATTGATGTCACGAGTAACGTATGTACCCGTGCAACCGGAATGTTCATCGAGTTGGCGATTTCCTGTTCTGTCGGCTCCCGTCCAAGTGACACTCGTAATTGGGCCGTATGACTCAACACGGTATTGAATTCCTTGGTGACATGAACAGGCACGCGGATGGTACGGGACTGATTCATAATTGCCCGCTCCACTGATTGCCGGATCCACCATGTTGCATATGTGGAAAAACGGCAGCCATGTGCAATATCGAATTTTTCAACGGCGCGCATTAAGCCCAGATTCCCCTCTTCAATCAAATCAGCCAGCGCCAGTTTACGGCCCTGATAACGCCTGGCAATTTTTACAACCAGCCGGAGATTGGACTGAATCATGGATTGGCGGGCTGTATCATCTCCCTGCGAAATTCGTTTAGACAGTTCGATCTCTTGTTCAGCAGTCAGCAAATCATAACGTGAAATCTCACGCATATAAATCGCTATCGGATCCATGCTGGAATGATTACTCATCAGCGTTTGCGAACAAAACAACATCCTTCGCACAACCAGGAAAAATATACAGGGCAATCATCGTTCAAGTATCTTTTTAATGCGGCAAATAGGCAAGTGGATTTACCGGGGTACTACCCTGCCTGACCTCAAAATGCAGATGTGGCCCACTGGCCCTTCCTGTGTGGCCCACTCTGCCAATCACATCACCGGCACGTACCTTTGCCCCTTTTCTCACCAACATTCGCTGGTTATGCCCGTAGGCAGTAAACAGATTTTTTCCATGTCTGATGATGATCAGCTTGCCATATCCACTGAGGCGGGAATCTGCATACACCACTTCACCTGAAGCCGCAGCGTGTACCGGGGTGCCTTCCCTGGCATTGATGTCGATACCATCATGCATTCGACTGCCCCGGCGCCCGAATTTACTGGTGATCTTTCCTTTGACAGGCCACAATAAACGACCCGTATATCCTCTTGCTTTCATCTTGTGCGCCGATTTCGAAGCAGTCCTTTTTTTATGCACCGTGCGGAGCTTCTTCGGAGGCGCTTTTGAAATACTTCTTATTTTGCCTGCAGTCGGATCATGGCTCAGAGGCGCCTGTCGATCAATATACAGGCGCTGTCCGATATAGATTCGATAGGGATAGGAAATATGGTTCCGTCTGGCAATGAGCCGGTAATTAATGCCGAATTTCTTGCCGATGCTGTATAAAGTATCATTGGCTCTGACATAACGAATAACAGGTTTATGGCTGTGTGCGGTAGTGGATATTGAATGGCGGGGCAGGCTGGTCGAGTAACAACCGGCAGTAGCCATCAGGATGATGAGACAGAGTAACCGGCTGATCAGACCCACAACAGGACAAACCCTCCAATTACAGCCACAGCCACGGCCACGGTCAGCCATTCGAAATACTGCTCCACCCAACCGCGCAAACGCGCACCTCCCCACCGCAATAATGCCGCTTCCAGATAAAAACGTGTGCCTCTGGAAACAAGCGCAGCTGCCAGAAAGGCAGGGAAAGAGAGGCCGAAAGCGCCGGCTGCTATAGTGAATACCTTGAAAGGAATGGGTGAAAAGCCAGCAATAAGTATCATGACTACGCCATATTCTACAAACCATTGTTGTACATGCTGGAAGGTATCCATGGCATTATAAAATTCCAGGACAGGCAGTGCAACAGCAGTAAACAGAAACATACCGATGGCATAGCCAATCGCAGCACCTACGACAGAGCCGGCCGTGGACAATGCAGCAAATCGAAAAGAGGCCTCCGGGCGGCCAAGCGCCAGTGCGATCAGCAGGATATCAGGCGGAATCGGAAACACGCTGGCTTCAATGACAGCAATGGCGAAAAGCGCCCGGCCGGCATTCGGGTGATCTGCCCACGACAGCGTCCAGTGATATAACCTTCGCAACCAGAATACGGCTGAAGGTTGATTACTCGAATCAGTGATGGTTTACCCCTTTCAGTAACGGGACAAATGTGCATGCATCAAAGTACTCTTCCGTAATGATGTGCGCCTGCTTGCGACGACGAACCAGACGATGCGTTCCATTTTTACCTTCAGGCAACAGCAATACACCTCCCGGTTTTAACTGCTGCAACCATAAATCAGAAGCAAAGCCTCCGGCAGTAACAATAATTGCATCAAAGGGTGCATATTCTTCCCAGCCTTCAAGACCGTCACCGCATTTAAGCATGACGTTGGCGTGACGCGCCATTCTCAGGTTTTGTCTTGCCCGTCGGTGCAATGCATCAATACGTTCAATACTGTAAACCCTGCGGCAAAGGCGCGAGAGTACCGCCGTTTGGTAACCGCAACCCGTACCAATTTCCAGCACGCGCTCATTCCCTTTCAATTCAAGCAGCTGGGTCATGCGCGCAACCATATAAGGCTGGGAGATAGTCTGGCCGCATCCAATCGGCAAGGCACAGTCCTGATAGGCCCGCGCAGCAAGGGCAGAATCAACGAATATGTGTCGGGGTACTGACAACATAGCTGCAAGCACCCGCTTGTCATCAATGCCTCTGGCTATGAGCTGCTCATTAACCATGCGTTGACGTGGCCGGTCAAACGAAGGTTTCGTATGCTCAGGCATCAGATGATTATTCACACTTGGTGCTCCTCAAATCCGCATGAGCCTTCCCGTTGTTTGTATACGTGCACGCTGTCATACAGAAAAAGCCAAACGTTTATTTATTCTAGAAAATGGTCGGGACGAGAGGATTCGAACCTCCGACCACTTGACCCCCAGTCAAGTGCGCTACCAGGCTGCGCTACGCCCCGATTTTAATGGCGATGAAGCATACTAAAAATATCAGATAATGTAAGAGGTATGCAGATTCGCTGATTCAGTCAGTTGTTTTGGATATTAATCCAGCAATGTAAGAATTTCGTTTAATTCCTGCCTCACCTGTTGAAGAACAGTCTGACTGTCTTTCTTTTCCACAATTTTTTCTAAATCACCGCTTAGCAAACGTTTCTTTGCCCCGCGAATTGTAAAGTTCAGATCGTACAGTAAATGTTTAATCTGAAGAACAGCATACACATCATGATGGCGGTAAAACCGGCGGTTGCCACTTTTCTTGACCGGTTTGAGATGTCTGAATTCGCTTTCCCAGTAGCGAAGCACATGCGGCTCGACACCACATATATCGCTGACTTCGCGAATAGAGAAAAACAGCTTTTCGGGAAGCTCCGGAATCTGTAATCCTGCTTTTTCCAAAGCCTGTTTTGGATTCATTTATCTGTTCCTGCCAATTTCTTTTTCAACAGAGGACTTGCACGAAATGTTACAACTGAGCGCGGAGCGATTGTAATATCCATACCTGTTTTCGGGTTACGTCCCCGCCTCGCATGTTTCTGGCGAACAATAAAATGACCAAAGCCTGACAGCTTGACATTTTCACCCTGCTCCAGTGAATGCCGGATAATATCGAGTGCAGACTGAATGATCTGGGCTGACTCTTTTTTAGTCAGACCGACTCGCTCATGAACTATCTTTGCAATCTCAGCTTTGGTCACATTTCCCTGCCCATCAAAATATGAATTAAAACAGTGTATTAACTGATCCTGTTAAAAACAATCTATGAATATTAGTAGAACTGGCTAATCTGTCAAAGCTTTTTTGATAGAATGAATCAGAGGTGTCAATAAGCGAAACCAAGAATCAGTCAGGATCTGAAAATAATTGCCCATCGTGTAAACGTAGAAGCCGGTCACATGACCTGGCCAAAGATAAGCTGTGTGTAACCATAACAACCGCCGCATTCTCTTCAATGCACAATTGCTGCAACAGCCCGAACACTTCCTGCGCGGTCTTCTCATCGAGGTTGCCGGTAGGCTCGTCAGCCAGAAGTAACCTGGGCCTGGCGACCAGAGAGCGTGCCACAGCAACACGCTGTGCTTCACCGCCTGACAGTTTGGCAGGTACATGCTCTGTACGCGCTTCAAGTTGCAAACGGCCGAGCAATTCGCGTCCTCGCTGATTTGCATCTGCCGATGACATGCCCTGAACCAGCAGTGGTAAAACGACATTTTCCAGTGCGGTGAGTTCGGGAATCAGGTGATGAGCCTGATACACAAAACCGATTTTTTTATTCCGAAGGTGAGCCTGTCGGTTGGAAGTAAGGCCGTGAATCATTTCACCATCCAGTAAAATTTTACCGGAATCCGGCCGCTCAAGCGTGCCCAGAATTTGCAGCATGGTAGACTTCCCCGAGCCGGATTCTCCGACAATAGCTAAAAACTCACCCTCATTAAGTTCAAACTCCACCCCCCTCAAAATATGCAATTCTCCGGATGGTGCAGTGAATTGTTTGTGTAAATCAGAGACAGTAAGCAGTGGTGATTTATTCATACCTGAGTGCCTCTGCGGGTGGCACACTGGCTGCACGCCAGGCCGGATAGAATGTCGCTGCCACACCCATAAACAGGCTGACCATGACGATCACGGCAATGGAGACCGGATCGATGACCGACGGAATATGATCTATATAATAGACATCGCTGGACATGAACTTGACGCCGGTCAAACCCTCAATCCAGGCCAGCAAGGTATCCAGCTTCCAGGCCAGCAGCAGCCCGAGTACGCCTCCGACCAGGGTACCGATCCCGCTGAGCAGTGTACCCATGAGCAAAAATATACGCATGACCGAAGCGTGCGTGGCCCCTACGGTCTTTAAAATAGCAATCTCCTTACGTCGTTCCATGACCACCATCACCAGCGATGCCACCATATTGAACAGTGCCACCAGTACAATCAGGGAAAGGATAACACCCATGGCAACCCGTTCCGTTTTCAGAGCCTGAAAAAATGAGCGATGGCGCTGTTTCCAGTCGGTCACCCATGCGCCGGGTGGCAATTTCAGACGCGCCTGTTCGGAAACCTCGCCGGAGCGATCCCTGTCATATAAAAAAAGCTCAAGGCCGGTGACACTGTCGCCCATTTTATTCAGGCGCTGAACCGCATTCAGAGGAGTGATAATCATGCCAACGTCGTATTCATAAAAGCCGGAATCAAAAATACCCACCAATTCAAAGGCCCGCATACGCGGCGCGGCACCAGAAGGGCTGATACCTCCGGAAGGTGACATCAATCTCACCCTGTCCCCTACTTCCAGCCCGAGCTTTCTGGCCAGATCCTTGCCCACCACCACCTGAAACGGTGAACCGCTGGAATTGATAAATCGCCCTTTGGTAATATGACCGGCAATTTCGTCACTTCTGTGTACATCCACGCCCTTTAATATTGCCCCCAATGCCCGCGAACCATAGGTAGCCAGTACCTGAGTCGAAATATACGGAGCAGCTCGCTCTACCCCGTCCAGCTTTTCGGCTTGAGATAACCAGTTTTGCCAGTCAGCCAATGTATTTCCGGGACCCTGAATATCAATATGGGAAGAAAAACCGAGTATCTTGTCACGAATTTCCACAGCCGCACCATTCATGACTGACAGCACAGCAATCAGCGTCATGACACCAATGGCGATGCCGATTCCCGAACTCCAGCTGATCAATGAAACAAATCGCTCACTGCGGCGGGAGCGCAGATACCGCTTGGCCAGCATCCACTCATAGGAGCAAAACAGTCTCTGGCTCAAAGCTGATACCCGCCTGTGAGTCGAATCATTATGACAGATAACGCAGGTAGAGATAGATATGCGAAATAACGATGGAGATCAGCATCAGACCAAATGCGTGCTTCAGGAATACCAGAAAAGCTATCGGATGACCGGCGCGCTGAGCGAAACCGGCTACAATCAGGTTGGCCGAAGCGCCAATCAGGGAACCGTTACCGCCCAGACATGCTCCCAGCGCCAGCGCCCACCATAATGGTACAATCGCATCAGGGCCGCCGAATGTCGGAGCCATATTATGAATCAGCGGAATCATGGTTGCCACGAACGGGATATTATCGATCATGGCCGAAGCAATAGCGGAGACCCACAGAATAGCGGCAACCGTGGCATTGAAATCGCCGCCGGTCAGTTCCAGCGTTTTATGGGCCAGCATTTCTATCACGCCGGTATGTTCCACGCCGGTCACAATAATAAACAGGCCGACAAAGAAGAAGATCGTTGTCCATTCCACCTCAGCCATAATGCCTTCGTAGGCATGATCTTTTTGTTCCAGTGACTGACCGAATGTTTGTAATAACAACAACAGTGCCGCACCGAACATGGCAATCGAAGCCGGCTCCAGGTGTAAGCTGTGCGCCACAGTAAATCCGCTAATAACCAGAAACAATACGCTCAGGCTCTTTTTCAGCAATGGCACATCCTTGATGGCTTCTTTCTCATCAAATTTCATCACCAGCGCCCGATTCTCTTCCGTCGCATACAGATCACGACCGAACATGAACCAGATAATGCCCAGCATGACAGCAAAAATAATCGGCGTAATCGGAGCCAGATTAATCAGAAAATCATAAAAACTCAGTCCTGCCGCCGAACCGATCATAATATTGGGCGGATCGCCGATCAGCGTGGCCGTACCGCCCACATTGGAGGCCAGAATCTGAGCAAACAGATACGGGTACGGACGCACCCCCAGCGCATCAGTAATCAACAGTGTTACCGGCGCAATCAGCAGCACGGTGGTGACATTATCGAGAAAGGCGGAAAATACGGCGGTGACCACCGACAACATCACCAGAATGCCCCACGGACTACCCTTGACGCTTTTAGCCGCCTTGATCGCCACATACTGGAACATGCCGGTTTTCTGACTGATGGCCACAATCACCATCATACCGGTCAGCAGACCAATGGTATTGAAATCCACACCGGCTACGGCCTGCTCCTGAGTCAAAACGCCACAGAGTATCATCAAGCCCGCACCCAGCAGCGACAACACAGCCCGATTGAACTTCTCGGCCATGATAATGCCATAAACCACCAGCAAAATGGATACAGCCACCCAGGTCGGATCAAGCCCGAACATGGCATGTGTTACATGAACGTCAGGCATCGTCGCTGTTCACATGGGGACTTTTTGCCAGACGTCTTAAAATATCGCTGGAGGAGATGATGCCCACCAGACGCTCATCATCATCAGCAACCAGCGCGTATTCAAAACGATCATAGGTAATCAAAGCCGCTGTCACAGATAACAAGGATTCATCTTCGCTGACAATGGTCGGATTATCATCCATGACATCACGGACTTTGGACTGCAAAAGGGTTTCATAATGTTTGCGTAACAGGCCAATATCAGGGGCATAAGGAATCGATTTCAAATCCCCGGTCACAATATAACTGGGAACCAGACTGGCCAGAACGGAGAGTGAGTTCACAGCACCCAGAATTTTGCGCTCCGCATCAACAACAGGAATCATTCGAAATGACTTTTCATTCAGAACAGCAGCGATATCACCAACGGTCTGTTCCGGATGGCATACCACCACATCGGTGGTCATAATGTCTCTTGCATGCATGGAGAAAGCTCCTTTTATTCAGGCCTCATCAGTGGAAACAGCAGCACATCGCGAATGGAATGCTGACCGGTCAGCATCATGACCAACCTGTCCACACCAATGCCAACACCGGCCGCAGGCGGCATGCCAAATTCCAGCGCCCGCAGATAATCTTCATCCACGCCGGTGGCTTCTTCATCACCGGCTGCCCTGGCTTCTGCCTGAGCCATAAAGCGACGGCGCTGGTCATCCGGATCATTCAGTTCGGAAAATCCGTTGGCCATTTCACGACCGGCCATAAACAGCTCGAATCGATCCGTAACGTTCGGATCATCATTATTGCGCCGTGCCAACGGCGATACATCAACCGGATAATGGGTGACAAAGGTCGGTTGCATCAGTTCCGGCTCAACCAGCTCTTCAAACAGGGCCATTAAATAATGCCCGGCTTTCCAGGTAATTAGCGGCTTGAAGTCCGGTATAACCTGAAGACAAACCGTGGCCAGCAATGCCTTGTCATTGGCATGGCCGCGCACATCGGGACGTTTCTCGAACACCGCCTCATCAATTCTCAGACGGCGAAATGGCTGTGACAAATCAATATCCACGCCTTCCCAATGCGCCTGTGTCACACCCAGTTCAGCAGCAATATCGCGGATCAGCCCTTCGGTGGTATCCATTGCATCGGTGAAATCGGCATACGATTGATAAAACTCCACCATGGTAAATTCAGGATTATGGGTCGCATCAATGCCTTCATTGCGAAAATTGCGATTGATTTCAAACACCCGCTCAAAACCGCCGACCAGCAGACGCTTGAGATATAATTCCGGTGCAATGCGCAGAAACAATTCCATATCCAGCGCATTGTGATGGGTCGTAAACGGCTTTGCTGCCGCTCCGCCCGGCTGGCTTTGCAACATCGGCGTTTCCACTTCCATGAAATCGCGAGCCTCCAAACCCTGACGCAGCAACGACACGATTTTAGAGCGCATTCGGAATGTCTGGCGTGATTCCGGCGTTACAATCAAATCGACATAACGTTGCCGGCACCGGGTTTCAATATCGCTCAGGCCATGCCATTTCTCAGGCAGCGGACGCAGACATTTGGAAACCATTTCGATATGCGATACGCGTACCGATAATTCGCCGGTCTTGGTGCGGAACAACACACCCTTGCCGCCGATGATATCACCCAGATCCCATTTTTTGGTCGGGTTATAGATTTCAGCCCCGCCCAGTTCATCGCGGTTGAGAAACAGCTGAATCTGCCCTGCCCCGTCCTGAATCTTGATAAAACTGGATTTACCCATAACGCGATGTGCCATGATACGACCGGCCACGGAAACGGACTGGTTCATTTCACTCAGTTGATCTGTATCCTTATCTGCAAAACCGGCATGAATAGCTGCTGTACTGTGATCGGAGCGCCATCTGTTCGAATATGCCTCACCCGATTCACGCAAACGGGCAAGCTTTTCTCTCCGGACAGTAATCTGTTCAGACTGATCCAACACGTTATGGTTCATGGGATACTATAACTTGCTGTGTAAATCGAGGTCGGAAAAGAAGAATGCGATCTCAGTGGCAGCATTTTCTTCCGAATCGGAGCCGTGCACGGCATTGGCATCAATGGAGTCGGCATGGTCGGCGCGTATAGTGCCGCTCTCGGCTTCCTTGGGGTTGGTTGCTCCCATCAGCTGACGATTCAGGGTCACAGCATTCTTGCCTTCGAGCACCATAGCCAGAATAGGCCCTGAACTCATGAATGCGCATAAGTTGTCATAAAACGGGCGTTCGGCGTGCACCGCATAGAAACGGCCGGCCTCAACTGCAGACAGACGGGTCATGTTTGTGGCAATCACTGATAAACCGTTTTCTTCAAAACGCCGGATAATGTCTCCGATCACATTCTTTGCGATTGCGTCCGGCTTGATAATAGATAATGTGCGTTGAACTGGCATGCAGGAATCCCCCTTAAACTACGCAGCATCCCGCTGCGGGAGCGGCACTCTAAAGCAGTGCCCAACAAGTTCCAAGGTCAAATAGACGTGACTGTTTTGCGGGTCAAATCTGGCTGACCCGTATACTGATCAGGTGTCAATCATCCGGATATGAAAGCGGATCGCACTCGCCGATATCCTCAAAACCGCGCCGCCTGTAGAAACAGGAGTCGCAATGACCACAGGCAGAACCATCTGGCAACGGATCATAACAGGAGCGGGTAAGTGCATAATCCAGTCCTAATTTCAAACCCAATGATATAATCCCGGATTTGTTCAGCTTGATCAGTGGCGCTGAAATCTGCAAATCCCGCCCCTCACTGCCCGCTTTTGTGCCTAACAGGGCGGTTTGAACGAACGAGTTCAGAAACTCGGGGCGACAGTCAGGATAACCTGAATAGTCCACAACATTGGCGCCAATGACCAGTCGCGTTGCCGCCACAGTTTCTGCCAGCCCTGCCGCCAGTGAAAGAAAAATCAGATTCCGGGCAGGCACATAAGTCGTCGGAATACCTGAATGCCCGGCCTCATCTTTGGGAACGGGCAAATCGGAGGTCAGGGCAGAGTGTCCAATGGTTCGCAAATCAACCTTGATAACACGGTGATCCCTGATGCCCATGGCGCGAGATACATTGAACGATGCCTCCAGCTCAATTCGGTGCCGTTGCCCGTAATCAAATGCAACAGTATGACATTGCCAGCCCTGATCCCTCACTGCCCATGCAAGTGCCGTGCTGGAATCCAGTCCGCCCGAAAGCAGCACAACGGCTTTGACAACTTCGCTCATACGCCCTCCGCCTCCGGCCCCCAGATCGTTTTATGCATCTGTATCTGAACCCGGACCGGCAAACTGTCGTCCAGAACCCATTGGCATAAATCACTGGCAGCAACTTCACCCCAGGCCGGAGACAACAGCACCGGGATATCGTTTGAACCCAGGTGATTTTTGCGAATGAAATCACGCGCCCACTCATAATCCATACGACTGGTCAAAACCAGTTTGATTTCGTCACCGGCAGTCAGCAACTCAAGGTTCTGCATGCAGTTACGCTGATCCTCACCGCTTCCCGGTGTTTTGAAATCAACTATACGGTGAATATCGGATGGAACAGCTTGAATTGAATAAGCTCCGGACGTCTCCAACTGGACAATACAGTCCAGGCCGGACAACTGTTTCAGTAGTTCGATACAGTAACGCTGAGCCAGCGGCTCACCCCCGGTCACCAGCACCAGCGGCCGATTTGTTTCCTTTACCTGTCTGATGATGGCATCAACAGCGAGCCAGTTGCCGCTATCGGTCGGAATAGCCTGTGGTGTATCACAATAACTGCATCGAAGCGGACAACCGGCCAGACGAATCAGCGTGCATGGCATGCCGGCCAGCGTGCTCTCACCCTGAATGCTGTCATAAATTTCATAGATGCGCAGACGATGACGGGAAACAGTGATGGTCAGTTCCCCGGTACTGTATCTGGTTTGTTGTTCTCTGTCCTACCCAAAGCTTTTCGAGCCTGCTCCGCCAGATCTGAATCAGCATGATCACGAATTAAACGTTTGTAATATAAGGCGGACTGTTGCCAGTGATTCTGGGATTCCGAAATCTGACCCAGTTTGAGCAGTGCAGCAGCATGCTTGACACTATCCGGATAGTGATCGGCTACATATTTAAATGCATTCAGTGCCCGGTAATAATCATGCTGTGCAAAACGTGTCTCACCCAGCCAGTACCAGGCCTGATCGGAATATTCGCCATTGGGATATAAATCCAGCTGCTTGTTGAATGCATTGGCGGCCTCATCATAACGACCACTTTTCCACGCCAGATAAGCAGCGGTATAGGCATTCTTTTCCGCTTCAAGCAATGCCGCCTTGTCGGCTTTGGGCGAACCGGCTGGAAGTTCGGAAGCCCGGCTGTTTGCCGCGGTTGTATGCCGTCTCTGATCCGTGCCGGTTATTGCTCTCTGTTCCGGCGAAATACTTTTTTTTGTTATGGCTTTCTTGCCCGATGATCTGTGGCGTGAACGATCAATACGGCTGGACAAAGCTTTCAGCTGAGCCTGTTGTGATTGATACAGGTTTTCCAGTTTCCCTATCCGGTCCAGAATCTCGTTCAGGGCAGAAGCTTGCTGCTGATCCGCCAGTTCGGATTGAATCTGCCTGGCACGCAGTTGCTCAATGGCGTCGTTGATTTGCTGTTTTTCCTGCACCCTGGCCTGTTCCATGGCGATCTGCTTTTCTTTGCTGGCGCAGCCATTTAAGCCAAGGGCACACAACAAAACAACGGCCACCGGATAAACCAGTGGCCGCCTCACAGATTTACAGTTATTACAATTAACGGGTGACAATATCACCACGGCGATTCTGAGCCCAGCAGGCTTCGCCAGATCCCTGGCATACCGGACGTTCTTCACCAAATGATACCGTATCTACGCGACTGGCACTCACGCCTCGAGAACTCAGGTAATCACGGATACTATCGGCACGACGCTGACCCAGAGCCAGGTTATACTCACGGCTACCGCGTTCGTCGCAGTTTCCTTCAATAGTAATATTGATACTTGCATTGGCATTCAACCATTCAGCATATCCATCCAGCGTAGCGCGAGCAGCTGCATCCAGGTCTGAACTGTCAAAGGCAAAGTACACTGAATTCGATGATGGTTTCTGAGCTTTGGCTGTGTCCACAGGGTTAACCGTCTGAGCCTGGGCCGGTTTGGATGATGTATCTGTAACTTCAACTTTCTTGGAACATCCGGCAAACAGCATTGCTGCTGATACCATAGCAATCAAGAGAACTTGCTTGGTTGTACGTGTTGCTTCCATATTTCCTCCCTTTGTGCATCTAGTTTCGTGCATCTGATTGAGACGTATTGTGACACCTGTATGCTTTCAGTCAACCATCTAACGTAACTTTTTATCTTTTTTATCTTTTACACTCCGGCTTCAATCTGTGTTATGCGCAAATGATGCTTCACCGATACCTGTTTACTTCGTTCAATGACCCTGTCTGGCGCTTTATGGCTGTAATTCCAATTCACATGATATGATTGAGAACAGCTGATTTATTACAGAATGCAAATAAAATAAGGCGCACGGAAGCACTGGCACATCAGCGTTTCATCAAGGCATGATACGAATTAATGACGTGACCAGGCAGGGTCCGAAGCATCAATAGCCGGCGACGTGATCGGTTCCGACTTGCCACCCCAGCTGGGTACGCGGTAGATACGGCGAATATTATGTTCTTCAGCGGAATAGAGCAGCATCTGTCCGTTGGGTGACCATGATGGTGATTCAATGCGTTTGCCGGTGGCCAGGTAACGGATATCCGAACCGTCCGGACGCACGGTTGCCACTGCAAAAGACCAGCTTTTTAACGAAATCATTGCAATCCGGTCACCTGTTGGAGACCACACAGGCGATGTATTATAATTTCCCGTTGTGCTAACCAGTTCAACCTTGCCGCCTGATAACGCTTTGCGATATATCTGTGGCTTGCCACTTCGATTACTGACAAACGCAAGCCATTTGCCATCGGGAGACCAGGTTGGGGTCGTATCGATACCCTTGTTGTGAGTGAACTGCCGCCATGTGTTGTTTTTAATATCATATATATGAATCTCGCTATTGCCTGTATACGACAATGTGGCCGCAATATAGTGACCATCAGGCGAAAATTCGGGCGTACTGTTCAGTCCTTTAAAATCACCGAATGCGGTTCTTTTACCGCTGGTTAAATCAAAAAACTCCAGCCGCGGATGGTTGCCGACATATGTGTTCAATGCCACCAGGCGACCATCAGGAGACCAGTCCGGTGATAGCAACAGCGTAAAGTTTTTGCCTATGCTTTGTCGATTGGCGCCATCCTGATCCATATAAACCAGATCCGATGAATCCCCCTGCTTCTTAACGTAAAGCAGGTGGCTGGTAAAATAACCGGGAATTCCAAGAGAAGCCCTGTAAATCTGGTTGGCAACACGATGGGCCAATATACGCATCCCCGATTTGGAACCTTCGACAGTCAGTGAAATCAGCTGTTTGTTTCTGAATGGATCATGTACCTGGATATCAACCAACACCCTCGTATCAGATGTGCGCAGATGACACAGCGCCAGAATATCGGTGCCGATAATGCGCCAGTCGCCATAGTCGATCTGTTTCCGGCTGTCTTCGGGGGAAGCAATGAATGCCATCGGATCAATGGTTTTGAATGACTGGCTGGATGACAAATCATTTTCGATCACCTGATACAGCATACGCCGGTCCGCATCAGCGGCATTGTCTGTATCAACCACCAGGGCCAGCTGAAGCGGCCGATAATCAGACTGATAAATATCAAATTCGGCTGCAAATACCTGCACGGATGTTAAGAAAAAGAACAGAAAATAGGCTATCAATCGCATGGCAGCTTTCTAACGCCAGTGAGCCTGCAAAACAAGATGAAAAACTGATTTATTGTTATCCTGCCAAAAATCAGCTCCCTCAGGCCAACGCATCGTTTTTTCCCGCCTGTAAAACAAACCGGACGAAGCCCTGTATTCCAGCTGATTACGGCGCTGCGTGATTTCAATGTCCATCCCCGTTAGGCTTTCGGCGCTGTTCGAAATTACTGAGATAAAGGGTTTTATTTATGCACATTGAATTCACATTCGCTCCCTGGGGCATGACTTATGCTGCGCTGATGTATGTCATCGGCAATAGCATATGGACAAATCACGCCGTCCGCAAAAAACCGTGGCTGGGCTGGGTGCTTTGGTTCACTTCGGCTCTGCTTGTTATTATTATCGGTGCAATACTCGAACTGCGATTAAGCGGCAATGATGCAAGCATCTGGACGCTGCTCACATCGGTTAATTTTGAAAACCACTGGATTATTTTGACCCTCTATGCACTGCTTTCTGTTCCGGGTGCGGCCAGCGTGCTGTTCCGGCAGAGCCTGAACTGGACACGGTTGAGCGTCATCACTGTGGCACTGATTGTATTGATTCCGCTGGGCATGCAACTGCATGATCCGAATGATCCGAAGCTGTTTCTGAGTCTGGGGATTACACTGGCGGCCTGCGGCCTGATCTGGTTATGGTCGGTTTTGCTCGATTGTGAACCGGATCATCACCGGAAAACCGTACCCCTTGCCGAGGCGGATGAATGAAACATTCTGGAGCCATAGCCGGAACACTGGTTGAAGCGCTTCCCTATCTGCAACGGTTCGCCGATCAAACCATTGTCATCAAATATGGCGGCAATGCCATGGTCGAAGATGAACTGAAATCCAGTTTTGCCACCGATATCACACTGCTCAAACAGGTCGGTATCAATCCGGTGGTCGTACATGGCGGCGGCCCGCAAATCGGCCGGTATCTGGCCAAAATCGGCAAGGAAGCGAAGTTCATTGATGGCATGCGCGTAACCGACAGTGAAACAATGGATGTGGTTGAAATGGTACTGGCCGGACTGGTGAACAAGGAAATTGTCGGCAATATCAACAAGGCCGGTGGTAAAGCTGTCGGCCTGTCCGGCAAGGACGGCGGCCTGATATGCGCGCGGAAAATGCACATTGAAAAAAATGCCCCGGAACTGGATGTGCCTGAAATCATCGATCTCGGCCACGTCGGTAAAGTGCATGCGATTAACACTGAAATTCTCAAAGTACTGGAAGATGATCGTTTTGTGCCGGTGATTGCACCTGTCGGCTATCACAAGAGCGAAGGGGTGAGTTATAATATCAATGCAGATCTGGTAGCCGGTGCCATTGCAGCCGCTCTCGGCGCAGCCAAATTGATTTTACTGACCGATGTGACCGGTGTGCTCGATCAGGACAAACAGCTGTGTTCCCGGCTAAGTGCATCGACAACACGGGCCATGATTGATGACAGTACCATTGCCGGCGGCATGATTCCGAAAGCGCTTTGTTGTCTGGATGCTGTTGATGCAGGTGTTGGCCAGGCGCATATCATTGATGGCCGTGTCCCCCATGCGCTGCTACTGGAAATTTTTACCGATGAAGGTGTCGGTACCGTTTTCAGCAAGGATTAAGCACGCCATGACAAAGGGATGAACATTGCCTGAAAAACGTATATGCTGCGCCCCCTTTTGATATCCAAATCAACAATGTACAGGAGAATAACCCATGGCTTTAAACGTCTATTACGATAAAGACGCCGATCTTTCCATTATCAAAAACACCAAGGTAGCTGTCCTCGGTTACGGTTCACAGGGCCATGCCCACGCCAATAACCTGAAGGATTCAGGTGTTGATGTGACGGTAGGTTTGCGTGCCGGCTCCGCATCCATTGCCAAGGCCGAAGCCTGTGGCCTGAAGGTTGCCAGCGTGGCTGAAGCGACTGCAGGAGCTGATCTGGTCATGGTGCTGACACCTGATGAATTTCAGTCCGACCTGTACAAAAACGAACTGGAACCCAACCTGAAAGAAGGCGCCACACTGGCTTTCGCACACGGTTTTGCCATTCACTACAATCAGATCGTACCGCGTGCCGATCTTGATGTGATTATGATTGCACCGAAAGCACCGGGTCATACCGTTCGTAACGAATTTGTTAACGGTGGCGGTATCCCCGATCTGATTGCCATGTTCCAGGATGCCAGCGGCAATGCCAAACAGATTGCGCTTTCCTACGCTTCCGCCATTGGCGGCGGTCGTACCGGTATTATCGAAACCACGTTCAAGGATGAGACTGAAACCGATTTGTTCGGTGAACAGGCTGTTCTATGTGGTGGCGCGGTTGAACTGGTCAAAGCCGGTTTCGAAACCCTGACCGAAGCGGGTTATGCGCCTGAAATGGCATATTTTGAATGTCTGCACGAGCTGAAATTGATTGTCGACCTGATGTACGAAGGCGGCATTGCCAATATGAATTACTCGATCTCCAATAATGCGGAGTATGGCGAATATGTCACCGGCCCCAAGGTGATCAACGAAGAATCCCGCAAAGCCATGCGCGAAGCGCTGCACAACATCCAGACCGGTGAATATGCCAAACAGTTCATTGTCGAAGGTGCGACCAACTACCCTTCCATGACCGCATATCGTCGTCTGAATGCTGCCCACCCGATCGAACAGACCGGTGCCAAACTGCGCGACATGATGCCATGGATTAAAAAGATCGTGGACAAGTCCAAAAACTGATCAGCTTCATCCGATCACAAAAAAGGAGGCTCCCGAAACGGAGCCTCCTTTTTTATGCGCTTGCGACTTTCTATATATTCGTTGCGCGAGAATTCAATCAGTGCATGAATATATAATCGTAACCAACTGTTATAAATGATTATTCAACTGACTCTGCAATCAGTTCTTTTTCATGTCCGGAATATTTGATGGTCACTGCATCACCGGGCGCAGGCATGGAACCCTGCATTTTCTCATCGGCTGTGAAACTGATGGGCCCGCCGGTCTGGGCATCACGAATGGTGAAATGATTCCCGTCGACACTGAGTACCTGCCCCACATGCGTATTCGGACCGGCCGCATCACAGGCCATAGCCGGTGTCGATAGTGCCAGGCCACCGATCAGCATCGCCGCCATGGACAGCTTTATTTGCATGCCTTTGTTCATTGAGTTTTTCATTCCTTTGCCTCCGGTAAAAAATAAATGTCAGTCATCCGCCGCAGTGATCACAGTGAATGCATCCCTGTAATCCTTTTTCCGGCCAAGCCACAGCTTTGCAAAAAAGAATGAAACAGGTTTGAGCTTAATCAGTGCCAACAGCATGAGTATGCTTGAAATCCCCATGATCCACAGCGCACCCGAAAGCCCCTTGT
>JAUZQH010000186.1 GCA_030951065.1 Mariprofundus sp.
AATCAGGCTGGCGACGCGATCAGATACTTTCGCACCCTGGTCAGTCCATGCTTTCACACGATCCAGATCCAGCTTAATCACTTCCGGTTCTGTGCAGGGGTCGTAATAGCCCAGCTTCTCGATGAATGCACCATCGCGGCGCTTACGCTCATCCATCACAACTACAGAATAAAAAGGACGCTTCTTGCGGCCACCACGACTCAAACGAATAATTGTTGCCATATTATGTACTACCTCCGAAAAACAGGCGGCGCACTATAGAGATATAAAGTGTCGCTCGCAAGGTGCTTTCTCCTGATCATTTCTACATCTTCGGCATGCCGGGTGGCATACCGCCTCCGCCCATCCCTCCACCGAACTTACCCATCATCTGAGCCATCATGCGGCGACCCTTGCCGCCTTTCATACGCTTCATCATCTTTTGCATCTGGGCGAACTGTTTGAGCATGCGATTGAGTTCGGGCACGGTGGTGCCGGAGCCTGCCGTGACACGCCGTTTACGGCTGCCGTTTAACAGTTTGGGATATTTACGCTCTTTGGGCGTCATGGAATAGACCATTGCCTGCATGCGCTTGATCGGTTTATCATCCATCTGCTCCAGCGCACCCTGCGGCAGATTCATGCCCGGCATCATTTTCAACATGCCTGCCATGCCGCCCATGTTCTGCATCTGCCCGAGCTGCTCGGCAAAATCACCGAGATCGAACTGCCCTTTTTTGATTCTTGCAGCAGCCTTCTCCGCCACCTTCTGGTCGACAGAGGATTGAATCTTCTCCACCAACCCGACCACATCACCCTGACCAAGAATCCGCCCGGCCATACGGGACGGGTCGAACAGCTCAAATGCCTCAATCTTTTCACCTGTACCGACATAACGAATCGGGACACCCGTGCTATGTGCTACCGACAATGCTGCACCGCCACGTACATCAGCATCGGTTTTGGTCAGAATACAGCCGGACATACTTACCGCTGCATGGAATTGTTCGGCAATCTGCAGTGCGGTCTGCCCGGTCATGGCATCGAGCACCAGCAAACGTTCTGTTGCACCCACGGCATCCGCCACCGCCTTGATTTCGGCCATCAGTTCATCATCCACCACCTGACGACCGGCGGTATCAAGAATCAATACATGGTGACCATCACGCCCGGCTTGTAATACAGCCGATTTGGCCAGGTTGGCCGCGCTCGAACCTTCACCGGCGATATAAGGCACATCCACCTGCCCGGCCAGCACCTGCAGCTGTTCACGCGCCGCGGGGCGGGTTGCATCCACCGAAGTCAGCGCCACTTTTTTACCTTGTGATACGAGCAATCGCGCCAGTTTTCCGGCAGTGGTCGTTTTACCCGCGCCCTGCAAACCGCACAGCAGAACGACAGACGGAATTTTGGACAAATCCAGATCACGACGCTGGCCGCCCAGCAAATCAGTCAACGCGTCATTGAGAATCTTGATGATCACCTGGCCCGGCTGCAGGCTCTTCGCCACATCCGCGCCAAGCGCCCGTTCCCTGACCTCGGCCATCAGATGGCGCACCACCGGCAAAGCCACATCGGCTTCGAGCATGGCCAGACGCATCTCGCGCAGCGTCGCATCCAGATCAGCCTCGGATACGCGCGCTGAACCGCGCAGCTTTTGCGCGATATTACCAAATTTTTCACTTAATCGACTAAACATTATTTCTCCTGCTATCCGGTGAAACCATATCCGATCGAAGCCTTAAACGATCATCCCCGCACCAACGGTATTGTTGGTGAATGTATCAATGACAATAAAACTACCGGTCATGCGATTATCGGCGTAGCTATCGCAATGAATCGGCTTCATCAACTTGAAGGTGATCTGGCCGATTTCATTCATGGCCAGTTCATCCGCATCATCCTTGCTCAGGGTATGAATATCACGGCGGAAATCGATACTGGCCACCATCGCCTTGACGCTGTTGGTGGTGTGTTTGATGATATATTTCTTACGTACGGAGAGCGGCTCATCGCCAATCCAGCAGACATTGGCCACCAGCTCTTTGCTATCCGATGTCTCGCCGTCAATGTGCACCAGCATATCGCCGCGCGATAAATCAATTTCATCATTCAGCGTCAGCGTAATGCTCTGCGGCGCAAAGGCTTCTTCGAGATTGCCGTCGAAGGTGACAATCTCTTTCACGGTCGATGTATTGCCACTCGGAATCGCTTTAACTGCATCACCGACTCTCACCGTGCCGGAAGCAATCGTGCCCATAAAACCGCGATAATCCGGCAAATCAGGCGTTTGGGGGCGATTGACCAGCTGCACCGGCAGGCGGAACGGTTTTGTATCCACATCGTCCAGCACCGGCAGGCTTTCCAGCGTTTCCAGCAGCGTCTTGCCCTCGTACCAGTCCATGTTATTGCCGCGCACAGCGACCATATCACCATCCAGCGCCGACATCGGCAGGCAAATCAGATCTTTCACGCCCTGCTTGGCGCAATATTCATTCATCTCTGCGCGAATGCTTTCGAATACAGCCTGATCATGATTGACCAGGTCCATCTTGTTGATCGCCACAATCAGATGCGGAATCCCAAGCAGCCCCAGAATATGGGTATGGCGCTTGGTTTGCGGCATCACGCCGTTACGCGCATCAATCAGGATGATGGCCGCACTGGCAGTGGAAGCGCCAGTTACCATATTGCGGGTATATTGCTCGTGCCCCGGACAATCTGCCATAATAAACTTGCGTTTCGGCGTAGCAAAATAACGGTAGGCCACATCGATCGTAATGCCCTGCTCGCGTTCAGCCGACAGACCATCGGTCAGCATAGCCAGATCAATCTCGGCAGCTGATGCGATGTGCGTTGTACCCTTCTTCTTGCGCACAGCCAGCAACTGATCTTCAAATGCGCCTTTGGTATCCACCAGCAAACGCCCGATCAGAGTCGACTTACCATCATCCACACTGCCCACCGTCACCAGGCGCAGCAATTCGATCTCTTCAGCAACCTTCAAATTCAATTCAGTCATTTCCCAAACTCCATAAAACTGTTTACGAGTACCTCAGTAAAGTGCCCTTATCACCTGGAAAGCGTCGAACCATCTCTGCCGTCTCCAGCAACAGATCATAGACGCCCTGATTACGCATCAATCAAAAGTACCCTTCTTTTTTCTTGTCTTCCATACTGTTGGAACCGTGATCGATAATACGTGTTTCCCGCTCAGAGCGGCGTGCAGCTGCTGCCTCAATAACAATCTCATCCATATTCGTTGCATCCGAACGCACCGCGCCGGTACACGGACTGCAACCCAGTGTACGGAAGCGGGACATCACCATCTTGGGCTCCTCACCTTCCAGCAACTGATCCTTCATCTCTTCATAATAGGGGATCAACAGATGCTTGCGCTCTACCATCAAACGTTCCTTGGCAAAATAGAGAGGTACAATCGGGATGTTCTCTTCACGGATGTAGAGCCAGATATCCATCTCGGTCCAGTTGGAGATAGGGAACACGCGCACGCTCTCTCCTTCATGGATTCTGCCGTTGTAGATATTCCACAGCTCGGGCCGCTGATTTTTGGGATCCCACTGGCCGAATTCATCCCGCATGGAAAACACGCGCTCCTTAGCCCGGGAACGCTCTTCATCGCGGCGCGCGCCACCGAAAGCAGCATCATATTCACCTTCTTCCAGCGCATCGAGCAAACCCTGCGTTTTCAAAGCACCACAGCAACGAGCCACACCGAAATCTTTCGGATTCATACCTTTGGCAATCGCGTCCTCATTTCGACGTACAATCAAATTCACACCGACTTCCTTGCAAAATGCATCGCGGAATTCATACATCTCTTTGAACTTGAAGCCGGTATCGACATGCAATAGCGGAAACGGCAACGGGGCCGGATAAAACGCCTTGCGCGCCAGATGCAGCAGCACGCTCGAATCCTTACCCACCGAATAAAGCATGACCGGATTACGGAATTCCGCCACCACTTCGCGGATGATATGAATCGATTCCGCCTCCAGCGCTTTAAGCTGTGTCAGTTTATGTTCAGACTTGTTACCTTCAGACATCAACGTCTCCTACTTTTCTTCACATCTATTGGCCATCTGCCGGGCTTTAATAGCATCAACAATAGCGCCATAATCTCATATCAACCACGAATGCCAAAGCCGATGATTGGCCACCACTGCCACACAATCACGATAAACAACAGCAATGCAGTCAGAGATAATACACCGCCGAATCGTAACATAGCCAGGCGTTGCACAAATCCTGTTCCATAAATCATGGCATTGGGCGGCGTCCCCATTGGCAGCATGAAAGCGAAGCCTGCAATAATACCAACGGC
>JAUZQH010000187.1 GCA_030951065.1 Mariprofundus sp.
CACACAACATCCTGGCATGCGCTTTCGAACCGGCAATATCCTCGGCATACATACGCGCATCTACATCGGTGGATGCATTGAATGCTTCTACAAATTCATCGGTCGGGGATTCAAAACGACCACCCCAGGGTTTTTCAGACATGTTCGGCACCTGCTTTAATATCAGACAAATAACGCGTCTGCATAGTTTTTTTATACCCCATTGATAACAATCACATCATGGCGTGGAAAAAATCCATGTGCGTGATGATTCGACAACTATAACCATGCTTGTTTGTTACGGGAACTGTTCTCAATAGTGCGGCGGTGGAACCTCTTCATCCGGACGGGCGAGTCCCGTACTGCTGCTCTGCTCCAGATGTTGTCGCAACTGCTTCATCTCTTTCTCCAACCGGTCAATCTGCTCCTGCTGGCGGGTCACCACCTCATTCAACTCTTCGATAGTGTGATCCTGATAAGAAATTCTGGTTTCCAGTTCGATGAGACGATCTTTCATGCCCGCATGCTAACGATGAACAGCGCATTGTGCAGTGCTCAATCTGCGACCAGGAAAAGAAATATGGACCCGGCCATCAATATACAGGAACCATATATGATAATGATTATCATTTTTTTGTTGACTTGCAGTTATGATAATGATTATCATTTGCGCCAGAGGAGTGTATATGAATTTTGATATCTCAAAAAAAGCTGTAATCGCACTGCTGGCTACCCTCCCGGTTATTTTTCCGGCCATGGCCATCGCTGACGAATATACCGTGGTCATTAAAAACCATATGTTTATTCCCGACCGCATCGAAATGACGGCGGGACAGAAACATCGCCTGATTGTGCTCAACCAGGATGCCACGCCGGAGGAATTTGAAAGCTATGAACTGAACCGGGAAAAAATCGTCGGCGGCCACGCCAGAATCGTGGTTTTTCTGCCACCACTGGAGGCCGGTGAATATCCGTTTTTTGGTGAGTTCAATCCCGATACGGCCCAGGGCCGTATCATTGTGAAGTAGGAGAACGCCATGTTGTCCACATTGATTATTGTATTCCGTGAAGTGCTGGAAGCCATGCTGGTGGTCGGCATTGCCACTGCGGCGGCACGCGAGGTTCATATCAGTACGCGCTGGATTTACGCCGGCATTGCCGGCGGACTGATAACAGCGCTGATTGTTGCGATGTTCGCCGACCTGCTTGCCACTTCGATGTCGGGCATGGGTCAGGAGCTATTCAATGCCTCTGTGCTGCTATCAGCGGCTTTTCTGATGGCTTGGACCGCAATATGGATGGGTAAACACGGGCGTGAAGTCTCTTCCCGTATTCGGCAGGTGTGCCAACAGGATGAGGGCAAATCGACTCCATTCATCCTTGCCACCGTCGTTGCTTTGGCTGTGGCCAGAGAAGGTGCGGAAGTGGTGCTGTTTCTGCATGGCGTGGCAGCATCAGAGACAGGTGAAAGTACAGATATGCTCGCCGGCGCAGCGATTGGCATCTTGCTTGGCGTGCTTCTCGCCGTGGTCTTGTATCGCAGCCTTGTGCATATCCCTGTTCGATATGTATTCGCCATAGTCACGGCTCTGATTGTATTGCTGGCAGCCGGCATGGCTTCACAAGGCGTTGCTTATCTGGTGATGATTGATGTGTTACCCGCTCTGAGCCAGACACTCTGGAATACATCCGGAATCATTTCGCAGCATGGATGGTTCGGGCAATTGTTGCATGCCCTGATGGGCTATGATGACCGACCCAGTGGTATGCAGGTACTGGTATTTGTTGGTGTACTGTCATTCACATGGCTGGCGATTCGGTGGCAGAAGAAAGTGATGAAAGCCGCTCCGAAAAAAGCGGCCACCGCTGCTGCAATCGTGATGCTGGCAGCAACGGGAATATGCATGCTGCCTGCTGATACGCAGGCCAAACAGGTCTATTCCCCCATCGTGGAGCAGGGTGAGCTGGAACTGGAATATTTACTGGATTACAGCGTTGATTCAGATCCCGCCAAAAATGGCAGTGCCAGACATCAGTTTGAGCTGGAATACGGTGTCACGGATCGCTGGATGACAGCCATTTACGGAGATTTCAGAAAAAGGCCGGGACAGGCATTCACCTATCAGGGTTTGAAATGGGAAAACATCTATCAGCTGTTTGAACAGGGAGAACGCTGGCTCGATGCAGGATTATATTTCGAGTATATTTTACCCCAGCGTTCATTAAACAAACCCGATGCAGTGGAATTTAAACTGTTGCTGGAAAAACAGCATCGACGCTTGATTCATACGGCCAACCTGATTTTTAAAAAGGAACTGGGTGCTCGTGCTGTCAATAATACCGCCCTCGAGTATGCATGGCGGAGCAAATGGCGCTGGAAGCGCTTCCTGGAACCGGCGATTGAGTTGTACGGCTCGCTTGGCGAGGTAGGCAATACCAAATCACTGTCCCGGCAATCCCATCAGATTGGCCCGGTTCTGCTGGGCAAGCTGCGCAACGGACTGAGCTATGAGGTAGGATATTTATTCGGCCTCACCACAGCCAGCGATCAGGGCCAGCTGAAATTCATTATTGGTTACGAATTTTAAATCATATGTCTACAACCCAGGAACGAATTGCCCGAAAATGCCGATCGATTTGCGATCATTCGTGATTGGCGGCGTTTTCACTGCCATTGCAACGGTTCCTCCTGCATAGCGGAGGCCTGCTCCTTGAGGGTGAGGATATGATCCTCCCAGTATTGCTGGGTGTTAAACCATGGGAAAGCGCGCTTGAAAGCCGGATCATCCCAGCGGCGGGCCAGCCAGGCGGCATGATGCATCATGCGCAGCGTTCGAAGCGGTTCGATCAGCATCAGTTCCCGAGCGTCGAAATCGTGGAACTGGCTGTATGCAGTCAGCAATGTATCCAGTGTCGCCATCATCTGATTGCGATCTCCTGAAAGAAACATCCACAGATCCTGAATGGCCGGTCCCATACGGGCATCATCGAAATCCAGGATATACGGTGCATTGTGTTTCCACAGGATATTGCCCGGATGGCCATCCCCGTGCAGGCGGATGTATTGCGGCTTGATGGCATCAAATATCTGTTCAACCGCATCGAGCAAATCCTCAGCCAGCGTTTCGTAGGCTTTTTCCAACTCCGGAGGAATAAACCCGTTCTCCATCAGAAACTCATATGAATCGTCACCAAAAGTTTGCACATTCAGTTGGGGCCGGTGCTCAAAATCCGCCGTGGCTCCCAGCGCATGAATACGCGCAATAAATCGCCCGAGCTGCTCCAGGTGTTCCTTGCACTCCAGATCAGGGGCACGACCCGCTTTCAGCGGATACAGGCTGAATCGGTGCGTCCCGAAATGAAACAGACTGTCACCATCAATCAGCAGCGGCGGTACCACAGGAATCTCCAGAGCCTCCAGTTCCAGTGTGAATGCATGCTCTTCGAGGATCGCTGCATCACTCCAGCGTTTGGGTCGATAAAACTTGGCCACAACAGCCTCGCCATCTTCGATACCCACCTGATACACACGGTTTTCATAGGAGTTCAGGGCCAGTTGATGCCCGTCGCAGGCAAACCCGAGACTTTCGACCGCCTGCAACACCTGTTCGGGGCCAAGATCGTAAAATGAGGTTGCTTGTTTCGATACATGCATGCCGAAAGCGTATCCGGAATCGTGCCATTTGTCCGCTTTGCGCCTTGTGGCCGCAGGGCAACCACCCGGCTTGTGTCCGCCCTTGTGTCGCCAGTCACGGAACGGGCCAGGCAGTGACGCAGGGTTCGGCTCATGAATACACAGCCCATGAATACAAGAAAATTGAACCCGACACTTATTTCATCCGCCCTGTTCAGCATGATCATCTCGCTTGCAGGTATGTTCGTATTGTCCTCCTGTTCGACAGGCAATCATTCTGCACAGACAAGCAATCTGGGCACATCGGCACCCGCCAACAGTGCCCAACAGAAGAAACAGCGTTTTTTCACCTTTCTCAAACCGGTCGTTGAATCCGAGAATGCGCGTATTTTACAGCAGCGTGAAAAAATGTTGCATCTGAAATCGGAATCCAGCTTAAGCGGCAGGGAACTGGCATGGTTAACGCAACTGGCTTCAGAATACGACCTTGCCATCACAGGCCGGCCATCGACTTCAGACTGGCAAACATTGCAGGCTCGAGTGGATATCATTCCGGTTGACATGGCACTGGTACAGGCTGCCAACGAATCGGCCTGGGGCACATCCCGCTTCGCGCAACAGGGAAACAATTATTTCGGCCAGTGGTGCTACCGGAAAGGCTGCGGCATGGTGCCCAAACATCGTACGGCCGGCGCAACGCACGAGGTGCAACGTTTTGAAAGTGTTAAACACTCCGTGCGTACCTATATGCACAATATCAATACAACACGCGCCTATGCCGGGTTCCGTAGCATCCGCCAAAACCTGCGGATGCACAAACGACCGCTAGATGCCGAAGTACTGGTCGCGGGCCTGAAATCATATTCCGAACGCGGCATGGCCTATGTCAGAATCATTCAGGCCATGATTCGCAGTAATCACACCCTGATCAGGCAAAGCTGAAAGAGATAGCCACGGCAGCTGTGGCTTCATCGAACGAATGCACCACCGCACACCCGTCCATCTGCAAGCCTGGCTGCCGGCTCAGAACCAGATTGGTGCAAGGTGCCTTGCCGCAGGGCTACCGCTATACGGTGGAAAGGCAACAACACCGGCAACAGGATTAATTCGGACTAACAGGCATGGGTTTTTTCTATTCCAGGTAAAAATAATCGCTATATTATTTGATTCGGGTCAAAAAATCTTGTATTATCTGGCGCATGAAGCATCGCTATCTCACCACGCATATTGTAGATGATCTTAAACAGAAAATGGTTTTCATTAGCGGCCCCAGGCAGGTCGGAAAAACATATCTGGGCATGGAGATTGCCAGGCACCACTTTGAACACTTTGATTATCTGAACTGGGATGCGAGAGATGATCGCAAACGGTTTTTGGAAGATCGTTTTCAGGGCGATGCCAATATCATCATGCTCGATGAAATTCATAAATACCACGACTGGAAAAATCATATCAAGGGATTATTTGATAAACACAGGCATGATTTTTCCATTCTGGTCACGGGCAGCGCCCGGCTCGATGTGTATCGACGCGGCGGTGATTCCCTGATGGGGCGATACTACGCCTTCCGTCTGCACCCTTTTAGTCTGGCTGAACTGACCGGACGCCAGACCAGCATCACCCCCCTGAAGCCCCTGAACTTTGCTGATTCCGGACATGAATCGCGAGAAGCAATGCAGAACCTGGCAACCTTCGGCGGTTTCCCGGAGCCGCTGTTTGCTCAGAGCGCACGGGAATTACGTCGTTGGCATCATCAGCGTGTAGATCGCCTGGTAAAAGAGGATATTCGGGATGTGGAAAATATAAAAGCGCTGTCCACGCTGCAGCTGCTGGTGGACAGCCTGCCGGAACGGGTGGGTTCATTACTCTCGCTGAATGCCCTGCGCGAAGATCTTTCTATCGCCCATAAAACGGTATCGCAATGGATGGATATTCTGGAGCGCTTCTATTATCACTTCAGGATATATCCCTACCATAGCAAAAAAATTCGCGGCCTGAAAAAGAATCCAAAGCTCTATCTATGGGACTGGTCCGAAGTGCCGGCTGACGGCGGCGCCAGGCTGGAAAACATCGTTGCTTCGCATCTGCTGAAGCTGTGTCACTGCTTGCAGGATGCAGAAGGGTATAAAACAGAACTGCATTTTTTGCGCGATATTGATGGCAGGGAAGTGGATTTTCTGGTCACTGAGTCGGGCCAGCCCTGGTTTGCGGTAGAAGTGAAATCTTCGGCAAGCCATGTATCAAAGCATCTTTCCTACTTTGCAGAGCGTTTAAACATACCGAGTCTGTATCAGGTGGTTGCCGAGGAGGGTATAGATATCCGGGCAGGCAATGTGCGGATTATCAGTCTGGATAAATTCCTGCTTGCCATGGTCTGATTCACGCGCTGGTGCAGTTTGTCGATCTGCTCACCATCCGTCCGACAGACGCCTGGAATACGCCTTATTTTCCCCTGCGTTCAAGTATGGTAAATGTGTAGGGATAAACGTTTTTCTCATCCGGTTGGTGGGATTCGCAGAACACCTCCTGCCAACGACTGCGATCAAATTCGGGAAACCATGCATCCCCTTCGAATTCAGCGTCAATTTCAGTGATATACAAACGCTCTGCCTGATCAAACAGCAGTGCATAAATTTCAGCCCCGCCCATGACCATAATTTCATCAGCATCCGGCACGGCTGCTTTGGCTTCATCGAGTGAATGCACCACCGTACACCCTTCGATTTGCAAGTCTGTTTGCCGGGTCAGAATCAGGTTGGTACGCCCCGGTAACGGCCGGCCAATAGA
>JAUZQH010000188.1 GCA_030951065.1 Mariprofundus sp.
ACAAATGAAACCGGTTTCAAAATAGAACGCAAACCCGGCACAGGAGGAGTCTATAAACAGATAGCTACCACTGCAGCAAATGTTACCTCGTTTACAGACACAACCGGCAAAGAAGGAACGACATATTACTATCGCATCAGAGCTTACCATGCTTACGGCAATTCAGCTTACTCCAATCAGGCGTTTACAACAACGCCCCCTGCCGCTCCTTCTGTGCTTTCCACAACTGCTGTTTCAGCAAGACAAATTAAGCTAAGCTGGACTGACAACTCGACAGTTGAAACAGGGTTCAAGATTGAAAGAAGCAAAGATGCAATCAACTATACACAGGTTGCAAGAACTGCTGCTAATATCACATCATATACAAATAATGGCCTAAATGCCTCAACCGTCTACTATTATCGGGTAAGAGCCTTCTCTGCCTCTGGCAATTCACCTTACAGCACTGTCAGTTCAGCGACAACCTGGGGTACAGGTGGCGGAAGCTTCGGATCAAGCGTATTTCTACTGGCATTGCTATGGGTAACCAGCCTCTCTATTCGACGTAAAGAAGCTGCATAACTATTCATGCACACGGCATAAATATAACCCACAATCTCTTATTCAACCGAGCCGTCTTTCATCTTACCGATAACTTCCGACAGTGATTCCCGCCATGGCCTTATACGAACAGAAAAGGTTGATTCTAGCTTGTCGCAAGACAGTTCCGAATTAGCAGGTCGCCTTGCAGGGGTAGGATAATCGCTTGTCGCAATAGCATTCAGATCTTCAAGCTTTAATACCATAGTGTGTCGCCGAGCCTCTTCAAATATTGCTTCCGCAAAACAAAACCAGCTTGTGACATCCGGCTGAGCCAAATGATAAATTCCCGAGTATTTCTCAACTCCCGGCAATATCTGCAAAGTCAGACGAGCAATCTCGGCAGCACTGCTGGGCTTGCCCAACTGATCGGCCACCACACCCAGTTCTTCACGTTCAGCAGCCAGCCTCAACATTGTTTTAACAAAATTATTACCATGAGACGAAAACACCCAGCTCGTTCGCAGAATCAAATGTTTCGAACAGAATTCCCCAACAGCCTGTTCTCCCGCCAGCTTGCTCTCACCATACACGCCCAGCGGAGCCACCGGATCGCTCTCCACATATGCATCGGACTTGCTGCCATCAAATACATAGTCGGTAGAATAATGAATCAGAGGAATATCCAGATCAGCACACGCAGCAGCAAGATTCATTGGCCCATCCCGATTCACTGCAAAAGCTGTAACCCGAGCATGTTCTGCCTTATCCACTGCCGTATAGGCAGCCGCATTAATCACCACATCCGGCATGAGCGCACGAACAGCCTTGTTTACAGCATCCGGGTCAACGATGTCCAATCCATCCCGATCCACTGCTTTCACTGTCCAGCCAAGCGCCCTGGACTGGCGAGTTAGCTCTGTGCCAACCTGACCATCACAACCCGTTATTAACAGTCTCATCATGAATAGCGGGGCAGTTTATGTTCGGGAATAGAGGATAAAACAGGGCTTAGCCGGTCTTTTTCCGACAAAGAAGGCTCCTCCATTGGCCATGCAATACCAATTTCGGGATCATTCCACAGTACATGCCCCTCATCCTCGGGATCGTACAGATCAGTACATTTATAAATAAAATCGGTGACATCGGAAAGTACACAAAAACCATGCGCAAATCCGGCGGGAACCCACAGCTGCCGATGGTTGAATTCCGACAGTTCATAGCCGACCCACTGACCAAATGTCGGCGAACCCACACGGATATCCACAGCCACATCGAACACAGCGCCGGTAGCTACCTGCACCAGCTTGCCTTGTGGATGGCTCAGCTGGAAATGCAAGCCCCGCAGCACCCCTTTGCGGGAACGTGAATGGTTATCCTGCACAAACGCCACATCCGGAAAACCCGCACCGATATAACGTTCGCGATTCCATGTTTCGAGGAAAAAGCCGCGGCTGTCTCCGAACACATCCGGTTCAATCAGCAGCACTTCCGGAATAGCTGTTTTAACAATGTTCACCTACTTACCTTCCTTCAAGCGGGCCAACAGATACTGACCATAACCATTCTTCTCGAGAGCCTGCGCCAACCCAAACAGCTGTTGATCATCAATATAATCCATTTCCCAGGCAATCTCTTCCGGGCAGGCAATTTTAAGACCCTGGCGCTTTTCAATCACTTCCACATATCGGGACGCATCCATCAACGATTCATGGGTACCGGTATCCAGCCAGGCTGCACCACGGCCGAGCTTTTCAACATGCAAATCACCCGTTGTCAAATACGCCCGGTTCACATCAGTGATTTCAAATTCACCACGTTCAGAAGGCTTGATATTCGTGGCAATATCAACCACCCGGTTATCATAGAAATAAAGGCCGGTAACTGCAAAGTTGGATTTGGGACATGCCGGCTTTTCTTCAATCGAAACCGCCAGACCATCAGCACAGAATTCGACCACACCATAACGCTCCGGATCATGTACCCGGTAGGCAAACACGGTCGCTCCGGATGACCGGGCAACAGCTCTTTTCAATTGCCCGACCATACCATGACCATAAAAAATATTGTCGCCAAGAATCAGGGCGCACGAATCCTCTCCGATAAAATCCCGACCAATGGTAAATGCCTGCGCCAACCCTTTGGGCTCCGGTTGCGCAGCATACACAAGCTCAACACCCCATTGCGAACCATCACCCAGCAAATGCTGGAAATGGGGCAGGTCATGCGGTGTGGATATGACAAGGATTTCACGGATACCTGATAACATCAGTGTAGACAGCGGGTAGTAAATCATCGGTTTATCATACACCGGCATTAACTGCTTGCTGACTGCCAGCGTCAACGGATGCAAGCGCGAACCGGCACCGCCGGCAAGAATAATCCCTTTCATATCAATACCTTTCCAATAAAATCAGGCGTAGGAGGACTTTTTCAGAGCCTCTGCCTGCAAAGCAACCGTCTTGCCCATAATAGACAAAAACTCTTGTCTGCACTATCAGACATATCGTAAAACAAGCCACTGGGCCGGAACCATCCAAAGCTTTGGGCCAATCCATGTTCAATCACTTTGCAAAACCCCATCCATGGGCTCAATCACAACCAAGCAAGGTACCGTCAAATGCGGACGAATAATAACAAAAAGCACTTGTAATGTCTCCCTTCATACTCATAACAAATCAACCGGGATGAAATAAGCCGATGACAGCCCTTTCATGCACCTTACAATTACGCCATGATTCATCAGATGAGTCGGCCGGCTATTGCACACATTTATCCTGAACATTTGCGCCATAATTACAGGGTTCTCAGAGAGCATGCCGGTAATACAAATATCATGGCGATCGTCAAAGCCAACGCCTATGGCCATGGCATTGAACTGATAGCACCTGT